>NZ_JAZHFT010000008.1:0-146538 GCF_036541425.1 Consotaella aegiceratis | reverse complement strand
GCAGCTCTTTGCCAAACTCAAGCATCTGCTGCGCAAGGCTGGAGAACGGACCTACCAAGCCGTCTCCGACGCCATCGCGCAGATTCTCGCTTCGATCTCGTCAGACGAATGCGCCAACTACCTCGTCAACTCAGGATATGGTCCAACCTAATCCCATCCCGCTCTAGAGCGACTGTTCGTCCTGCTCGGGCTCGCGGGCCGGTCTCGCATCCGCCCGCGGCTCTGCACGAACCGTCGTGCCGTCCGCAAGGATCTCGCGCTCGCGGATCCAGTCGATGCCCTGGCCGCTTTCGCGATGGCCGCGCTCGCGTTGGGTGAGCGTCCAATGGCCGCTCGTGCCCGAAATCTCGAACAGATTGTAGCGCGCCGCCGGATGGTCGGTCCCCGGGCTCTGGCTCGCCGACGGAACGCCCACCACCGGCACCTTGCCGTTGGGGCCTTGCAGCCAATAGATCGTGTCGAGGTGGGTGTGGCCGTGCAGCACGAGTTCGGCGCCCACTTCGCGGATGATCTTGGAGAACATCTGCTTGCCGTGCAGGCGCTTGCTCCAGGCCGCGGCGCCCGGAACCGGCGGATGATGGATCATCACCACGCGAAAGTGGTCGGTCGCCCGGCAGTCGTCGAGCAGCCTGGCCAGGGCGATCGCCTGCCGGCGCTTGAACGTGCCGGTGGCGAAGAAGGGCGCCGTTGCCTCGGCGCTCGACAGGCCGATGATCGCCACCTTGCCGCGCACGCGCAGATAGGGAAAGGCGCCGCGCACCGAGGTCAGCGGGCTGTCGCCGGTCATGTAGTCGTGCCACTCCGCATAGGATCGCTTCAGCGCGCCGGGCACGTAGGCATCGTGATTGCCGGGAATGGCGGAGACATAGTCCGGGGTGCCGAGGTCTTCGAGCCACAGGCGAGCGGCGATGGCCTCCTGGTGGGTCCCGAGATTGACGAGATCGCCGGTCACGCAGATATGGTCGGGGTGCTGCGCTTTCAGGTCCGCGATCAGCGAGATCAGGGTGTCGCCGAACATGAAGCGCTTGCGGTTCTGCTGCCAGTTGACGTAGCCGATGATCCGCTTGGAGATCAGCTGACGCACGCTCAATTCGGGCAGCGGGCCGAGATGGATGTCGGACAGGTGGGCGAGGCGAAACATCGTTCCAAATCTAGACGCTGGGCCGATGATGGGAAGGGAGTGCAGCGATGATGGCGAACTTCTATCTGCGCCTTCTCCATTTCGGCCATCTCCTCCGTCGGCCGATGACGCTCGGGGTGCGCGGCGCCGCTTTCGACGGTGACGGCCGCATTTTTCTCGTGCGCCACACCTATCTCGCCGGCTGGCATCTGCCGGGCGGCGGCGTCGAGGCCGGTGAGCCCGCGCTGGCGGCGCTGACGCGGGAACTCGCGGAGGAGGGGCGTCTGGAGGCGTTGTCCGCTCCTGAACTCGTCGCCGTCTACTACAACGATAGCGGGTCGCGCCGCGACCACGTCATCCTCTACCGCTGCACGGTACGCCAGACCGAACCGGTGCGTCCCAATCGGGAGATCGCCGAGGCGGGGTTCTTCGCGCTCGACGCCTTGCCGGAGACACTTTCGCCGGCCAGCCGGCGGCGCATCGAGGAACTCTGCTTCGACGCGCCGCTCAGCGACCGCTGGTGAAGGGCGGCGCCGTCAGGACCGGAAGAGCCGATCGCGTCCGTGGGATTGAGTGAGGTCCTGGTCGGGACCGAGCGGAACGATGCCGGTCGGATTGATGGTCTTGTGGCTGGTGTAGTAGTGGCCCTTGATGTGGTCGAAGTTCACCGTCTCCGCCACGCCGGGCGTCTGATAGATGTCGAGCATGAAGTGGAAGAGGTTGGGATAGTCCGCGATCCGCTTCCAATTACACTTGAAGTGACCATGATAGACCGCGTCGAAACGGATCAGCGTGGTGAACAGGCGGATGTCGGCTTCGCTCAGCCCGTCGCCCACCAGGTAGCGCTGGCGCGATAGCCGCCCCTCAAGCTCCTCCAGTGTGGCGAACAAGGCGCGAAACGCCTCTTCGTACGCTTCCTGGGTGGTTGCGAAGCCGCACTTGTAGACGCCGTTGTTCACCGATCGATAGACCATCGCGTTCACGGCATCGATCTCGGGCAGAAGCTCTTGCGGCGACACGTCTACGCTGGCATCGCCCCATTCGTCGAACGCGCTGTTGAAGATGCGGATGATCTCGGCGGATTCGTTATTGACGATGGTTCCAGTCGTCTTGTCCCACAGCACCGGAACGGTGACCCGGCCCGAATAGTGCGGATCGGCTTCCAAATAGATCTCGTAGAGCTTGGCTTTGTGGTTGACGCTGTCGGGGATCGCGCCGGCGCGATCCGAGAACACCCAGCCGTCTTCGCCCATGTGATAGTCGACGATCGACAGCGAAATCACGTCTTCGAGCTTTTTCAGCCTGCGGGTAATCAGGGTGCGATGCGCCCAGGGGCAGGCGAGCGAGACATAGAGGTGATAGCGGCCGGGTTCCGCCACGAATGCCTCTTGGCCGTCCGGGCCTACAGCGCCGTCGGACGTGATCCAGCGACGAAAGGTCGTGGTGGTCCGCTTGAATCGGCCGCCGGTCGATTCCGTGTCGTACCACTTGTCCTGCCATCTGCCGTCGACCAGAAGTCCCATGGTGCCATCCCATCTCGCTGTACCGTTTCCATCCTGGAGTGAAAATCGGCGCTTTGCCCATGCGTTCCCAGGGGGCAAGGGGCGAACAGTCCGTCACCCGGTTTCCGGTAGGGAATGGACGCGGCTCGGATTCGATGCTAAGCGCAGCACGCACAATAACGGGCTGGACCAATCCATGCGACGACGAGCGAGCTTCCGCGCTAGCGCCAAACCGATCTGACGCCGCTCTTCGACACGCCCCAGGGGCGCGAGCGGTACTAAAGCCGCTCGAACGGGCCCTGAACGATGCCTTCTCCTGCCGATGTCCGGTACCTGCCGGAAACCGCCGACCATGATGCCGTCATCGCCGAGATCGCCGACGAGGCGTTCGGCCCGGGACGTTTCGCGCGCGCCGCCGAGCGTGTGCGCGAGATGGCGGCCCACGATCGCGCCCTCTCCTTCGTCGCCGTGCTGAACGGCGGGGTGATCGGCTCGGTGCGCCTGACGCCGGTCGCGATCGGCCGCCGGCCGGCCCTTATGCTGGGGCCGCTCGCGGTTCGCCCGGCCCACAAGAACAAGGGTGTCGGCAAGGCCTTGATGCGACTGGCGGCGGAGGGCGCCATGCGCGCCGGAGAGACGGTGATTTTCCTGGTGGGAGACCTGCCCTATTACGGGCCGCTCGGCTATCGCCGCCTGCCGCCCGGCAGCGTTCGCATGCCGGGACCGGTCGATCCCGCGCGCCTGCTCGCCTTGCCGCTGGCCGAGGGTGCCCTGACGGGCCTGTCAGGGCGCGTCGCACCTCGATTGTAAGCTGCCAAGTTTCTTGGCGCCGCTACCGTCCTTCGCGATACCAAGTGGCCGAAAGTGCCAGAAGCAATACTGCGAGACCGAGAAAGCCGGCGAAGAGCGGGGTGCGGTCGACGCCGCGCAGTACCGTCTCGTCGGTGGTCTTGAGCCCGATCCAGTCGCGGCCGTCGGCATCGGCGCGGCCCGAGAACGGCACGATGCGCGGCACGGTGATGGCACCTTCCGCACCGGCGAGCCGCCGCACGCTGCCGCGCGTGGCCTCCGCGATCGGCGCCAGCTTGTCTTCGGTGGAGATGGCGCCGCGATACTCGCGCGGGTTTGCCGGCCCGACGTTGGCGAGCGTCCGAAGATCCTGGTTGCCCACCTGATAGAGCCCAAGCTCCTTGGTCTGCAGGCGGCCTTCCCAGCGGCCGGGTTCGGCTTCGCTGAGGTCCACCGAGACCGCGTCGCCCGAAGGCGTAATCACGGTGGCCGGGCCGGGGTCGCCGCCGATGGTCTGCCGTGTGATCACCAGATCGTCGCCGCGGGCCTCGGCGCCGAGCGCCTCTTCTTCGAGCTCCGGCTCCTTCATCAGCCAGTGCGCGAGGCGGCGGAACAGCGCCACATGCGGCCCGCCGCCCTCGAAGTCGCGCGACCACAGCCAGTTCTGGTCGGACAAGAGAAGCGCCACGCGACCCTCGCCGGCGCGGTTGAGCACCAGGAGCGGCTTGTTGTCCGGTCCGGTCATCACCGTTTCGCCCTCCACCCGCTCCACGTCGACGGAGCGGAACCATTGGCTCCAGTCCGGGGGCTTGGAGTCCGAGCCCGGCAGGTCGCGTGTCACCGGATGGCGCCTGCCGAGTTCCGAGAGCTCGGGCCTAAACGGAACTTCCTCGACGCCTCCCGTCGGCATCGCCGGCAGGATCGATGCCAGCGGTGTGCTGGCCAGCGAATCGGGGCCGGCATATTCGGGACCGGAGGCGATCAGCATGGCACCGCCGTTTTCCACGTATTGGGCCATGTAGTCGAAATAGAGCGTCGGCAGCACGCCGCGCCGCTGGTAGCGGTCGAAGATAATGAGATCGAAGTCCTCGATCTTCTCGACGAACAGCTCGCGCGTCGGAAAGGCGATCAGCGACAGCTCGTTGATCGGCGTCCCGTCCTGCTTTTCCGGCGGACGCAGGATGGTGAAATGCACCAGATCGACGGTCGCATCCGACTTCAGGAGATTGCGCCAGGTCCGCTCGCCGGCATGCGGTTCGCCGGAGACGAGAAGCACGCGGAGGTTCTCGCGGATGCCTTCTACCACGGCGATGGCGCGGTTGTTGACCGTGGTGATCTCGTCCGGGTCGGCGGCAGCCGAGAGTTCGAGGATGCTTTCGCCGGCGCGCGGCAGCTTGAACTGGAACGAGGCGGTCTGGCCGGGCCGGGCCTGCTCGCGGGCAATGAGATCGCCATTGAGAAAGACCTGTACCGCCACCGGCTGATCGGAGGCCTTCGGTCCCTCCTCGATCACCTGGTAGCTCAGCGTCTGCTCTTCGTCGACGAGGCCGAAGCGCGGTGCCGTCAGCACCTCGATGCGCCGGTCGAATTCATCCGGCCGGCCGGTGATCAGCGCGTGCACCGGGGCATCGAAGCCGAGCGACTGGGCGTTCTGTGGAATGTCGTGGACCTGACCGTCGGTCACCATGACGGCGCCTGCCACGCGGCCAGGAGAGACGTCGTGCAGTGCGGTATCGAGTGCGCCGAACAGCGCCGTCGTGGCATCGCCGGAAGAACTGCCGGACGAGTGCGCCTCGACGGTGCGCACCTCGAATTCGGGATGCCGCGCGAGTTTTTCCTGAAGATCGGCGACGGCTTCCTGGGTCTGGGTGCTTCGTTCGCCAATCGTCTGGCTTTGGCTGTCGTCGACGACCAGCGCCACGACGCTCTTCAACGGATCGCGTTCCTCGCGCAGGACCACGGGGTTGAGAAGCGCCAGCAGCAGGGCGGCGATCGCCAGAATGCGGATCGGCGCGCCGCGCGTGCCGGCCAGAACCAGCGCCAGCGCCAGAAGGACTGCCGGCACGGCGAGGGCGGCGAGGACCTGCCAGGGAAAGAACGGCGAGAAATCCACCGACCAGGTCATTGGCCCAGCCTTTCCAGAAGCGCCGGGACATGGACCTGATCGGCCTTGTAATTACCGGTCAGCACGTACATCACGATGTTGACGCCGGCGCGGAAGGCGTATTCGCGCTGTGTCGGGTCGGCATTGTCGGTCGGATAGAGAAACATCCCATTGTCATCGACCGCCCAGGCCGATGCAAAGTCGTTCGAGGTGATCATCACCGAGGACACCCCGTCTCCGGCCCGTGCCGGCCGGCTCGGATCTTCGCTGTCGCCCAAGGCCTCGACCCAGAGTTCCGAATCGCTGTGGCGGCCGGGAAACCGCTCCATCATGTAAAACGCCTTGGTGAGCACATGGTCGGGCGGAACCGGCTCCAGCGGCGGAATGTCGAGATCGGCCAGAATCTCGCGAAGGCGGCGCTGCCCCGGCGATACGGCGCCCGACAGCGAGCTCATCGCGTCGTCATGGACGTCGAACAGCATCGTGCCGCCATTCTTCATATAGGCGTCGATCCGGCTGATCGCGGCGTCGCTCGGCATCGGCGCCGCCTCGTCGATCGGCCAGTAGAGGATGGGAAAGAAGGCAAGCTCGTCGGTGGCGATGTCGACACCCATCGGTTTGCCCGGCTCCAGCGACGTCTTCGCCGCGATGTAGCGGGTTAGACCCTCCAAGCCGCGCCGCGATATCTCGTCCAGGCTCGCGTCGCCCGTTTCGACATAGGCCAGATGCGTGGTCTTCGTCGCTTCGATCGCCCGATCGACGTCGAGCGGAACCGCTTCGCTCGCCCGCTGCGCCTCGTCCGACAGGCTGTCCTGTGCCTGGCCAGGCGTCGTCATCACAGCAACGGTAGTGACGGCGAGCAGCGCGATCATCGGCAGCGCCGCCGCATCGCGGCCATGCCCGCGCCTGCCGATCCGGGCCAGTCCGCCATTCAGCCACAACAGGGCCAGGGCATCGAGCGCGAACAGCACCAAGGCGGCGGCGAACAGCCAGGGCATCAGGTCGAGAGCTTCGCTGCGGCCATAGCCGAGGGTGGTGACCGAGGTGCCGAGGTCGAGATCGGGGAGAGCCCTGAGCGTGGCTTCCGGTCCGAAGAGGTTGAGTGCCATGTAGCCATCCTCGGTGCCGTAAAGTCCGGGCGGATGGGCGCGCGCCACGGCCGGCGCCTCGCCGGCTTCGAGCGCCAGCGGTTCGGCTTCCGGTCCGGGCGTCGTCAGATGCCCTTGTCCGTCGAGTACGCGATAGGGCGGCAACGTGCGCGCCGTCGTCTGTGCGCCGGCCTCGCCGCCGGCTCGCGACAGGCTGACGATCCGGCGCAGCATCTCCACGAAGGCGCCCGAGATCGGCAGGTTCGACCAGGTCGCCTCGGCAGTGACGTGAAACAGGACGATGGTCCCTGCGCCGACCGTTTCCGCCGTGACCAGCGGCGTTCCGTCGGCCAGGCTCGCCCAGGTCTTGCTCGCCAGTTCGGCGGACGGCTCCGCCAGGATCTGCTTGGCGACGGTGACGTCGTCGCCGACGGCGATTCCGGCAAACGGGCTGTCATCGGCCATGGGAGCGACGTGCTGCGGCTCGGCCCAGGTCAGGGCGCCGCCCAGTTGGCGCTCGCCACGCCGCAGCCGCACAGGCACCAGCGGATCCTCTCCGGTCTGGGCGGCAAGGCGGGGACCGGCAAAACGCACCAGCAGCCCGCCGTTCTCGACGAAGCTCTGTACCGCGCTCTCCGCCTCTTCGGGCAGGACACCGATATCGGCCAGGACCATGACCGAGGGATGGCGTTGCAGAAGCTGCGGAATCGCGGTGGCGAGATCGGCGCTGTCGGCCTGATCGAGGTCGGCAAAGGGCTGCAGCGCGCGGGTGATGTAATAGAGCGGCGAGAGCAGCGGCTGGGCGAGATCGGAGGATTCGCCGGAGACCAGAGCCACTCGGCGGCGCCGGAAGCTGTCGTCCACCAGCCGGACCGCGCCGGCGCTGAAGGTATTGTCGACCTCAAGCCGGGCGATGTCGTTGCGCAGGTCGACGGGCACCTCGAAGCGCGCCTCGGCCTGAGCCTCGCCGGGGGCGAAGTCGAGCGGCGCACGGCCGACCTCACGGCTCTGCTCGTCGAGGGCGCGCAGCGTGAAATGCGGGGCGCCGGCCGCACCGTCCGGCCGGATCGCGGTGACGACCAGGGCCTCGGTCGAATTGTCCGCCGCGGTGAGGCCGACGAGGTCGTCGGTCGCCGGACGATAGACGATGGCGTCGTTCGGGCGCAGTTGGCTCAATCCGTCGAGCGCCGGGACCGCGCCCTCGCTGTCGAGCCCGTCGGTCAGCAGCACGAGGCTGGGGGAGGCGGCTCCCGCCAGCGCCGTCCGGAGCCGCTCCGCCGCCGCCGGCCGGTCGGTCGGGATCGGCCGAGGGCGCGCGGCGCGCAGGCGTTCCAGAGCGGTATCGGCCTCGGCGGGCGTCGCGTCGTCGGTCGGGCCTTCGGCGGTCAGGACAAGAGCAACCGGTCGCCCGGCCTCGCCGGCCTCGCGGATCAGATCCTCGGCCGCGTTCTGGCGCAGGTCCCAGTCGGGACCGCTCGCCCAGCCATTGTCAACGATGAGCGCCAGCGGACCGGAGCCGCTCAGCACCGCCTCGCGCGGGTTCAGCGTCGGCGCGGCGAGCGCCAGGATGACGATCGCCGCCAACAGCAGCCGCAACAGCGTCAGCCACCACGGGCTCTTCGACGGCGTCTCCTCGGTCTTCAGCACGCTCTGCAGAATGCGCAGTGGCGGAAACGCCTCGGTCTGCGGGCGCGGCGGGGTCAGCTTCAGGAGCCACCAGATCACCGGCAGCGCCAGCAGGCCGAACAGGACGAGCGGCGCTCCGAAGGACAGCGAAAGGCCGCCGATCATGCGCGGGGCCCCGTCACTTGGGCGTTTCCGGACAGGCGGCTATGGACGGCGACCAGCGCCTCCGAGGCCAGACGATCGGTTCGATGCGGCACGAAACTCCAACCCAGCTTGCGGCAGTATTCGGCAAGCGTCGCACGCTGCGCCTCGAACACCCGGCGGTAGTCGGCGGCGAGCGTCTCGGCCCGGCCGGCAGTCAGCCGCGCTCCCGTCTCCGGATCGCGGAACTCTGTGCGTCCGGCATAGGGAAAGGTCTCTTCCGCCGGATCGGCGATCGCCACGAGATGGCCGCGGATGCCGTGTCGGGCGATCCGCTCGATCTGCGCGATGGTCTCCTCGACGGGGTTGAGGAAATCGCTGACGATGACGATCTCGCTGAACCGCTTGAGCCGGTCGTCGGGAGGAAAATCGGCGACCGGCCGGTTGCTCAGCAGGGCCGCGGCGATCCGCTCGGCGGCGTTGCGCGAATTGACCGGATCGACGACGCCGGGATAGCCGACACGTTCGCCCGAGCGCGACAGCAGCTCGGCCAGCGCCAGCACCAGGACCAGCGCCCGAGATTCCTTGGAAACCTGGGCTGCCCTGGAGATGTAGAGCATCGACGGCGAGGGATCGGCCCACAGCCAGACCGTCTGCGCCGCTTCCCATTCCTGGTCGCGCAGATAGACGTGATCGTCGCGCGCCGAGCGCCGCCAGTCGATCCGCGCGACCGCCTCGCCATCCACGAACGGGCGGAACTGCCAGAAGTTCTCGCCGGTGCCGCGCCGCCGCCTGCCATGCCAGCCGGCGATGGTCGAGCTTACCACCCGATGCGCCTCGACCAGGAGGTCGGGGAGCAGGGCGGCGCGCTGCCGCGCCCGGATAAGCGCGTCCGGCCCGGAAGTCAGCGGTACGGTGTGGCCGATCGGCGCCATCGGCTTCTCAGGCTGCGCCGCGCTTCAGTGTCGCGATGACGTCGCGCACGCTCATGCCCTCGGCGCGGGCGGCGAAGTTGAGCGCCATGCGATGCTGCAGGATCGGCTCGGCCAGCGCCATCACATCGTCGATGGAAGGGGCGAGGCGTCCGTCATAGAGCGCCCGCGCCCGCACGCAGGTCATCAGCGCCTGTGCGGCGCGGGGGCCGGGGCCCCAGGCGACATGGGTGTCGGCTTCGGCATTGCCGTTGCCCGGCCGCGCCGAGCGCACCAGTGTGAGGATCGCATCGACGACGCTTTCGGCGACCGGCATGCGGCGGATCAGCGCCTGGATCTGCTTCAGCCGGTCGGCGGTCAAGACGGCCGTCGCCGTTTGCTCGGCGCCGCCCGTCGTTTCCATGAGAATACGGCGCTCGGCCTCGATCGAGGGATAGAAGACGTCGACCTGCATCAGGAATCGGTCGAGCTGGGCCTCGGGCAGGGGATAGGTGCCCTCCTGCTCCAGCGGATTTTGCGTCGCCAGCACGTGGAACGGCGAGGGCAGGTCGTGACGCTCGCCGGCCACCGTCACGTGGTACTCCTGCATCGACTGCAGCAGCGCCGACTGGGTGCGCGGCGAGGCGCGGTTGATTTCGTCGGCCATCAGCAGCTGGGCGAAGACCGGGCCGCGCACGAAGCGGAAGGAACGCCGGCCGTTTTCGTCCTGGTCCATCACCTCGCTGCCGACGATGTCGGAGGGCATCAGATCGGGGGTGAACTGAATGCGCCGCGTGTTGAGGCCGAGCGCTGTGCCGAGCGTTTCCACCAGCTTGGTCTTGGCCAGGCCCGGCACGCCGACCAGCAGCGCATGGCCGCCGGCAAGCAGCGCCACGAGCGTCTGCTCGACCACGCTCTCCTGTCCGAAAATGACGCGGCCGACCGACTCGCGAACGCGAGCGACATCGCCCAGAGCCTCTTCCGCCAAGGCGACGACCGCAGCATTGTCCAGCGCGGATTCAGTCGGCGCGAGCAGCGTCATCTCTCGATCTCCGTTGGTGATGGAGCCGGCTCGACAGGCCGCATCGGCCGGCATTCCTCGTCGCTATGCAAGCGTTAACCAATCCGTCTGACAAGCGCGACAGCAACCACTATTTCGTGACCTTCAACGCTGGCCAAAATAAGACGACAAGTCTGGCCGGGCTAGCGCGGCGCGATAGGATTTGCGAAGAAAAACAGATGCATCGATCAGATCCCCTCGCGCAAGAATCGACGGCTCCCTCGGGGCGTTCTCCACAACCCGCTCTTCGTCTCAAAGGCTATGACGCCGCCGACTTTCGCCGGCGGGTGCTGATTCGCGGCGGAGCGGGTCTCGACGTCGACTATGGCGATCACGTGCTCAACCCCGATCTGGACCCCCTGATCGATCGAACCGGCACGCGGGAGGCAGCTGTCCTGGTGCCGGTGATCGACTGCGGGGCGGACGCCAACGTTCTGCTCACCCGTCGCACCCAAAAACTACGCAAACATTCCGGTCAGGTCGCCTTTCCGGGGGGGAGCGTCGACGCCGACGATGCCTCGATCGAAGCGGCCGCATTGCGAGAGAGCTTCGAGGAGATCGCGCTCGAAGCCCGCTTCGTCGAGACGGTGGGCCGGCTGCCGCGCTATTTCACCACGACCGGCTTCCGGATCACGCCGGTGCTGGCGGTGGTCAGTCCGGGCTTCGACCTGCGGGCCAATCCCGACGAGGTCGACGACATTTTCGAGGTGCCGCTGGGCTTTCTGATGAACCCGGCGAACCACCGCAAGGAAAGTCGTGTCTGGCAGGGCCGGGAGCGCTTCTACTACACCATGCCGTTCGGCCGCCATCTCATCTGGGGCGCGACGGCCGGCATCATTCGAACGCTGTATGAAAGGCTTTACGCGTGAGCGACACCCGGCTCGAAGCGGAGTGGCTGAAGACGGCCTCGCTGCAGTCCCTGCTGAAGGCGCTCGCCGGCGAGGACGAGGAGGCTCGCGTCGTCGGCGGCGCCGTGCGCAACACGCTGCTCGGCCGGTCCGTGACCGACATCGACGTGGCGACGACGACGACGCCCGAAGAGTCCACGAGCCGGGCGCAAGCCGCCGGCTTCAAGGTGGTGCCCACCGGCTTCGAGCACGGCACCGTGACGGTCGTCGCGCTGGACCGCGCCTATGAGGTGACGACGCTGCGCCGCGATGTCGAGACCGACGGCCGCCATGCGCGCGTCCTGTTCGGCCGCGACTGGCGCGCCGATGCGCAACGGCGGGATTTCACCATCAACGCGCTCTACTGCGACGCCGGGGGCCGGGTGTTCGATCTGGTCGGCGGCATCGCCGATATCGAGGCGCGGCAGGTGCGCTTCATCGGCGAGGCAGCGGCCCGCATCCAGGAGGATCACCTGCGGGTGCTGCGCTTCTTCCGCTTTTTTGCCTGGTATGGCCAGGGCCGCCCCGATGCGGAGGCGATACGGGCTTCCGCGCGCTTCAAGAGCGAATTGAAGAGGCTCTCGGCCGAGCGGGTCTGGGCGGAACTGCGCAAGCTGCTCGGCGCGCCCGACCCTTCCCGCGCGCTGCTCTGGATGCGCCAGACGGGCGTTCTGACCAAGATTCTGCCCGAGTCCGAGCGCTGGGGGATCGACGCGATCCACGGCCTGTGCGCGGCGGAAGCCGACCTCGGCTGGGAGGCGGACGCATTGTTGCGGCTGCAGGCGATCGTCCCTCCAGATCCCGCCCGCATGTCGGCACTGGCGACGCGACTGCGCCTCTCCAATGCCGAGCGTGATCGGCTGCTCGCCTGGGCCACCGCCGAACCGATCGACGCCGAGGAACCCGCCGCCCGCCTGCGGGGCCGGCTTTATTTCGGTGACCGACCGGCGATCCGCGATCGTCTGCGCTTGGCCTACGCGGCTGCGAAGGCCAAGGCTGCGGCCGATCCAGGCGTGTTTGGCACGGTGGCGGCCCTCCATGGCATGCTGAAGTCCGCCGAGACATTCGCGCCGCCGGAGTTTCCGCTCTCGGGCGACGATCTGATCCGCCACGGGATACCGGCGGGGCCGGCTTTGGGCGAAACGCTCAACCGTCTGCGTCGGACATGGGTCGACAGCGGCTTCGTCCTGTCGCGCGACAAGCTGCTGGAAAAGATCGCGGCGGACCGGGTTTCCGGGGGTACGTAAAGAAAAAGCGGGCCAGATGGCCCGCTCGCAATGCTTCGCGTGAGACCGTTTGTCAGTGCGGCCTGTCGCTTCCGACAGTCCGAAACTCGGTCGTCTTGGTCCGGAACGAATCCATCATCGACGGGGTGATCTCATCGATGCCGAGTTGCTTCGCCTGGACCACCGCCCGCCGAATCACCTCCGCTTGGCTGTCCGCGCGGATCACGCGGTTGCAACCTGGGATCACGCCTGCACAGTCGAGTTCATACATCGCAACCTCTCCCGTCTTGTTGCTGTCTCCTTAAGATAAGCCTTGGTGCCCGGCGAAAAAAGGGGGCTGTTCGTTTAGATTTTCATAAGTCCTTATGGCCACTTAACAATCGGCGGCATGGACGAGAGAATCGAGGCGACGTTGCCGCCCGTCTTCAGCCCGAAGATCGTACCGCGATCGTAGAGAAGGTTGTATTCCACATAGCGGCCGCGCCGGATGAGCTGCTCCTCGCGATCCGCCTCGGTCCATTCGGTGGCGGCATTGTGCCGCACCAGATGCGGATAGACCACGAGAAAGCCTTTGCCGACGTCCTTGGTGAAGGCGAAGTCAGCCTCCCAGCCGCCGTCCTTATCGCTGGAATGCAGCCAGTCGTAGAAAATGCCGCCGATGCCGCGCGGTTCGTCGCGATGCGGCAGGTAGAAATAGCTGTCGCACCAATCCTTGAACTTCGCATAGTCGGCGACCGAGGAATGGCGTTCGCAGACGAACTGCATGGCCCGGTGGAAGGCCGCCGCGTCGACGTCGTCCCGGGCGCGCCGGCGATCCAGCATCGGCGTCAGGTCGGCGCCGCCGCCGAACCATTGGCGGCTCGTCACCACCATGCGCGTGTTCATGTGCACCGCTGGGACGTGCGGGTTGCGGGTGTGGGCGATCAGCGAGATGCCGGACGCCCAGAACGTCGGATCTTCCTCCGCACCCGGGATCTGCTTGCGGAACTCGGGCGAGAATTCGCCGAACACGGTGGAGGTGTGAACCCCCGCCTTTTCGAAGACGCGGCCGTGAAGCATCGACATGAGGCCTCCGCCGCCGTCTCCCTCTCGCGACCATTCGGTGCGCTCGAAGCGGCCGGCCGGCAAGCTGTCATCGCCGGGAAACTCGTCCTCGAGCGCTTCGAACGCCGCGCAGATCTGATCGCGCAGGGTCTCGAACCAGGCCTTTGTCGTTTCCTTCTTGCTTTCGATGTCGTCGGGCAATCCGTCCGGCAGATCGGGACGTTCCATGGAATTTCCTCGTACTCGCTGACCTGTCTCGCGCCGGTCGCCGGCGACGGACGGGTCTGGTCTTGCCTCTCCCTCCCGGCAAGCTAGCGGACCGCCGCGAAAATCCCATGGCGAGCGCGGGTGCGGAGAACGCTTGCGGCCGCGCCCCCGCAAGGGATGGCCATGACCGGGGCGATTCGCAATGGCGACGCGCTGGCGCTATCTTTCCTGTGGATCAAGGCAGACCGATCGAAACAGGAACGGTTATCGACGATGACGCGGTTGCCCCGCCCGCCGCTCGACGGCCTGAAGCGTCAGTTGCAGAGAAGCCGGGCCGCCAAGACGGAGCGGCGCGACGATTTCGTGCGCGAGACGTTCACTCTGCCGCGTGAGGCGGCGCGCGTGAAGGCGCGGGAGTGGTTCGAGCGTTATCCCAAGGCTGCCTATTGGACCTCGGTCGAAAGTTGGCGGATTCTGCCGGACGACGAGGTCGAATTCACCATGCGCCGCCTGCCCAGCGCGGATTGAGGACAAGGAAACGGGATATGCTGTCAGCATTTCTGGCCGCGCTGGTCGGCGTATGCGCGGCGCAGGCGGCGCCTGGTCCGAACACGATCGCCGTGGCCAGCGCGGGTCTGGGGCAGGGACGGCGCGCGGCCTTCTTCGTCGTGCTCGGCATCGCGTCGGGCGTTCTCGTCTGGGCGGCGGCCGTGGCCTTCGGCCTGAGCGCGCTGTTCAAGCTCGTGCCGATGGCCCTGACGATCATGAAGATCCTGGGCGGCCTCTATCTTCTCTATATAGCGGTTCGGGCGTTCCAGGCGTCGCTCAGGGGCGGCGGAACCAAGGCAGCACGCGAAGCCGGCCGGTTGACCGCCGCCGCGGCCTGGCGACGCGGCTTCCTGGTGGTGATGACCAACCCCAAGGCCGCGCTGATGTGGTGCGCGGTGGCGATGTTTCTGTTCGGTCTGGGCCTGACCAGCACCCAGGTCCTGGCGTTCGGACCCGTTGGAGCGCTCAGCGCCCTGACGATCTACGGCCTCTACGCGTTCCTGTTCTCGACCGAAGTTGCGACACGCCTCTACGGCCGATTCGCCAGAGGCGTGGAGGCGCTGATGGGGGCGGCTTTCGGCGCCTTCGGCCTGGTGCTTCTCGGCGCCGGCGTCCGGGAACTGCGGCGCTGACCATTCAGGGACGCCTCGGCGCCGGATCGTTCACCGCTCGGCGAATGCCAGCTTGAAGCCGAGAGCCACGAACGCCGCGGCGAAGCTGCGGCGCAGCCAAGCCATCACCTTCGGCCGCGCGATGACCCGGTTGCGCACCGCCGACGCAAAACATCCGTAGAGGGCGAAGACGGCAAAGGTCATCGCCATGAAGACCAGGCTGAGCTCCAGCATGTGGGCGAGCAGGCGTGGGTCGCCCGGCGCCACGAATTGCGGCAGAAACGCGAGGAAGAAGATCGATAGCTTCGGATTGAGGAAATTGAGGAGGATCGCCGAGACGACGATCTGGCCGGCGGAGCGCGGGGCGGTTTCCGAGCCGAGGGTGAGAATGCCGGTGTCCCGGACGGTTCGCCACGCCATCAGCAGAAGATAGGCCACGCCGGCAACCTTGAGCGCCTGAAAGGCGAGGGCGCTCGTATGGAGAATGGCCGCGAGACCGGTGATCGCGGCCACCATGTGCGGAATGATCCCCAGCGTGCATCCGAACGCGGCGACGAGACTGGCGCGCAGGCCGCGCGACAAGGCCGTCGAGAGCGTGAAGATCACGCCGGTTCCTGGGAGCAGGCATACGATCAGAGCCGTTGCAAGAAATTCGGGACTCATTCGCGAGATCTCCTGTCCCGATTAAGCGAGGCTCCGAATATCAGCGCCTCACCGACGGTGCGCCACCCGTTTTTTTCGGTCGGCTCCGGCGCCCGCGGTCCTTATGGGAAGGCCTTCGTCTGACGCAATGCCTCGCCGGCCGCCATGGCGGCGGCCACCGCCAGGTTGAGCGAACGGGCGGCCGGGTTCATCGGGATCACCACGCGTGCATCGGCGAGCGCGTGGATGTCGCCCGGCACGCCGGCACTTTCGCGGCCGAACAGGAGCACGTCGGTCGGACGATAGGTGAATTCGGTATAGGGCAGGGCGCCTTTCGTGGTGAACAGCACCAGGCGCCGGCCGCTATCGTGGCGCCACGCCTCGAAGGCGGCGAAGTCGACGTGGCGGGTGAGCTTTGCCGTATCGAGATAGTCCATGCCGGCGCGTTTCAGCGCGCGGTCCGACAGATCGAACCCGGCGGGCTCGATCACCTCGAGGCCGAGATCGAGACAGGCGCCGAGCCGCAGCAGCGTGCCTGTGTTGCCGGCGATATCCGGCTGATACAATGCGAGCCTAAGGTCCATGCCGCTAGGCCTGTGACCGATTCGCGCAAACCGGCAAAGCCAAAACTGTCGTCGCCTGGCCTCGTGAAGTCGGCGGACGATTTCCTATATGCCACAGACCGGGTGTGTCGACACGGCGGCACACCCCCTAGACGGTGATGCGAGGGTTCTACTCGGCATCGCCCGCCTGAAAGATTTTTCGATGTTTGCTTTTTTCGAACGGTGGGTCGACGCCTTTCCGGAAGAGGGGGCGGATCGTCCTCCCGCCAAGCTCCTGCCCTTCGCTTGGCACTATGCACGGCCGGTCTGGCCGATGCTCGCGGTAATGGCTGCCACCTCGGCGGTGATCTCGGTGCTCGAGGTCTCGCTGTTCGGCTTCCTCGGCCGGATCGTCGACTGGCTGTCGGCCGCCAACCGCGAGACGTTTCTGCAGGACGAGGCCTGGACGCTCGCCGCCATGGCGATGGTGATCCTGGTGGTGCTGCCGGGCGTCTCCTTCCTGCACTCGCTGGTGACGTTCCAGTCGCTCGCGGGCAATTTCCCCATGCGGTTTCGCTGGACGGTGCACAACTGGCTGCTCGGCCAGTCGCTCGCCTTCTTCCAGGACGAGTTCGCGGGCCGCATTTCGCAGAAGCTGATGCAGACGGCGCTCGCCCTGCGCGAGAGCATCATGAAGGTCGTCGACATCCTTCTCTATATCACCGTCTATTTCGGCGGCATGCTGGTCCTCATGGCCAGCGCCGACTGGCGGCTTGCCCTGCCGTTCGTCGCTTGGTTGGTGCTCTATGTCGCCATGCTGCGCTATTTCGTGCCGCGATTGGGCACGGTAGCGGCGGCCCAGGCGGATGCGCGCGCCGCGATGACGGGCCGGGTGGTCGACGCCTACACCAACATCTCCACCGTCAAGCTGTTTGCCCACACCGAGCGTGAAGCCGACCACGCCAAGGACTCGATGACGCGCTTCCTGAAAACCGTGTACGGCCAGATGCGTCTGGTCACCGGCTTTCAGACCTGCCTGACGGCACTGAATGCGCTGCTGCTCTTCGCCGTCGGCACCCTCGGCATCCTGCTGTGGACGGGCGAGCTCATCACCGTCGGCGCCATCGCCGTCGCCGTCGGTCTGGTTCTGCGCCTGCACGGCATGGCCCAATGGATCATGTGGGAAGTCGCCCAGCTGTTCGAGAACGTCGGCACCATGCACGACGGCATGGCGACGTTTGCGCGCACCCATGCCATCACCGATCGGACGGATGCGAGCAGGCTGGCGGTGGATCAGGGCGCCATCCGCTTCGAGAACGTGACGTTCGCCTATGGCAAGACGCGCGGCTCCGACCGGGTGATCAAAAACTTCTCGCTCGATATCCGTCCGGGCGAGAAGGTCGGGCTGGTCGGCCGCTCCGGCGCCGGCAAGTCGACGCTTCTGAACCTGCTTCTGCGGTTCTACGACGTCGAGGGCGGGCGCATCCTGATCGACGGTCAGGATGTGGCCGAGATCACCCAGTCGTCGCTGCGCGCCAAGATCGGCATGGTGACCCAGGACACATCGCTGCTGCACCGCTCGATCCGCGAAAACATCCTCTATGGCCGTCCGGACGCGAGCGAAGAGGATCTGATGCGCGCGGTCGGGCGCGCCGAGGCGGCGGATTTCATCGATGGGCTCGTTGATATCGCCGGCAATCGGGGCCTCGATGCCGAGGTTGGCGAGCGCGGTGTGAAGCTGTCCGGGGGCCAGCGCCAGCGCATCGCCATCGCCCGCGTCATGCTGAAGGACGCGCCGATCCTGCTTCTCGATGAGGCGACGTCGGCGCTCGACTCCGAGGTCGAGGCGGCGATCCAGGGAAACCTCTACAAGTTGATGGAGGGCAAGACGGTGATCGCAGTCGCGCATCGACTGTCGACGATCGCGGCGCTGGATCGGCTGGTGGTGCTCGACAAGGGCCAGATTATCGAAGAGGGCTCGCATGCCGAGTTGATTGCCGCCGGCGGCCTCTATGCCCAGCTTTGGGCGCGTCAGGTCGGCGGGTTTCTCGATCCCGGCGAGGAGGATGAGGCCCGCACCGGCAATCGGGGGCTCGCGGCCGAATGATCGAACGCTTTCTCCAGCGCTTCGAGAACGTCGTCGATCCCTTCGGCGACGAGGTCTCCGAATCTGGCGATGCCCGGGCCGACCGCACCGGGCACCTGACGCCGCTGCCGGCCGATCCCAACCGCTTCATCTGGCACTTCGCCGTCTATGCCCGATGGCCGCTCATCGGGCTGCTGATCGCTGGCGGCCTGGCCGGTGCCACCGAAGCGGTGCTCTACACCGGCGTCGGCTGGATCGTCGACGCGCTTGGCCAGCCGGGAGCCGACAAGGCCGCGACGCTGGCGAGCGAGGCCTGGCTGCTTGCCGCACTGGCCTTCCTCGCGCTGATCGGCCGCGTCGTGGTGCTATTCGTCAGCTCGGTGCTCGAAGAGCAGGTGGTCGAGCCGAATTTCTACAATCTCATCCGCTGGCAGAGCTACCGGCGGCTGATGGACCAGCCCTACACCTTCTTCCAGAACGACTTCGCCGGACGGCTCGCGCAGAAGGTGCAGCAGGTCGGGCAGGCGACCGGCGACTTCATCACCACCATTCTGCAGACCTTCTGGTCGTTCTTGACCTTCGTCGTCCTGGCGGCGACCATTCTCGGCGCCGTCGATCTCTGGATGACGGCGGTCCTTGCCCTGTGGTCGCTCGGCTACTACTGGATCGCCCGCAACCTGTTGCCGCAGATCCGCGAGCGCGGCCGCGAGCGGGCCAATGCCAACTCGGTGTGGACGGGGCGCGTCGTCGACAGCTTCACCAACATCCTGTCGGTCAAGTTGTTCGACGCGACGCGCAGCGAGGACGCCTTCGTCAAGGACGGCTTCGTGCGCTACGTCGACGCGGTCCGCCGGCTGACCCGCTCGATCACCACGGTGCGTCTCGCCGTCGCCGTGCTGAACGGCTTGATGATGACCGGTATCGGAGCCGTGGCCATTCTCGGCTGGCGCGCCGGCACCGTCTCCACAGGCGGCGTGGCCACGGCGCTCGCCCTGGTGCTCCGGCTGAACCAGATGTCCGGCTGGATGATGTTCAACATCAACGGTCTGGTGCGCAACTACGGCACTATCCAGGATGCGGTGGCGACGATCACCGTGCTGCCGACGCTGGTCGACCGGTCGGATGCCGAACCGCTGGTCACGGGCGAGGGCGACATCCGGTTCGAGACCGTCACCTTCCACTACGGCAAGGGCGGCGGCGTGATCGAGAATTTCTCGCTCCATATCCGCCCGGGCGAGAAGGTCGGGCTGGTCGGACGCTCCGGCGCCGGCAAGACGACGCTCGTCAACCTGCTGCTGCGTCTCTATGACCTGGAGGGTGGGCGCATCCTGATCGACGGCCAGGACATCGCCGGCGTCACACAGACCTCGCTGCGCGCCCAGATCGGCGTCGTCACTCAGGACACGTCCCTGCTGCACCGTTCGATCCGCGAGAACATCGCCTATGGCCGCCCCGATGCCGAAGAGGAGGATGTGATCGACGCGGCGACGCGGGCCAATGCCGAGGACTTCATCCCCGGTTTGCGCGACCCCAAGGGGCGTGCAGGTTATGATGCCCATGTCGGCGAGCGCGGCATCAAGCTGTCGGGTGGCCAGCGCCAGCGCATCGCGATTGCCCGCGTGCTCCTGAAGAACGCGCCGATCCTGGTGCTCGACGAGGCGACCTCGGCGCTCGATTCCGAGGTCGAGGCGGCGATCCAGGAAAACCTCGCCACCATGATGGCCGGCAAGACGGTGGTGGCGATCGCGCATCGTCTGTCGACGCTCGCAGCGCTCGATCGCCTGGTGGTGATCGACAAGGGCCATATCGTCGAGGAAGGCAGCCACCATGATTTGGTGAACGCCGGTGGGCTCTACGCCGAACTCTGGGCCCGCCAGTCCGGCGGATTCCTGGCGTCCGAGGCGGCCGAATAACGCTCAGGCGTCGGCCGCCACACCCGTGCTATACTCGTTAAGCGCGAATCGGAGCGTCCTCCTCGCCAGACCGTGCCGGCACGATCCGAAAGCGTCCAAGGCAAGGCAGCCCGACCGTTCAGAAAAATCCGTGAGCGGGAACGCGGTGGTAAGCGGACCGTGGTTCGATCGGGGCAGACCGGCCAGAGGAGAGAACGGCATGGAATGGTTCGTCTACAGCACCGCCCCGATCGATTTCGGCTGGGCGCTTCTGCCCACCGTCACCGAGATCGCCTCCGAACTCGCGAAGATCGAGGCGGCGGAAAAGATCGACGGCTATGGCGGCGGCAAGGACGTCGGCACGGCCACCGAGTTCCTGGCGGATTTCGATCGCGCGCGTGAACTCGCGCGCCAGCATGGCTGGGAGGGCGACTATCGCCCCGATGCGAAGCCGCACGTGTTCTGGCTGCCGCACGAGAACGAAATGGCCTACGGCTTCATCTGGAAGCAGCAGCACAGCGGCCAGACCTTCGTCATTTCCCCCTGTCCCTTGCCGTGGCTCGAATAGGCAAGCGCCTCCGCGGGCAGAGGCCTACGGCCGGACCGTGCGGCCAATCTATGGCCACCGCCTGGCGCCGATCGCGACCGGTCCATGTGCCGCAGTCTCGGCATGGTCCGCCTTTGCCCTACCCACCACTCGTCCAGCGCGGTCCCTTCGATGCGCCGAACGCGCAACGGGTCTCGCGATTAGGGCGATGACGATCGGCATCGAACGCACCAAAGTCTCGGTTGACGGCCTCATGGCGACGCGGCGCGCGAATGCCTCTTGTGCGGAGCATGACGGCTTTGCTATGAGGGCCGCGCGTTGACCGCAGCAACCACCCGCCCTTGTCTTGTGTGAGGGCGATGAACGGAGAGGTGGCAGAGTGGTTGAATGCACCGCACTCGAAATGCGGCATACGGGCAACCGTATCGGGGGTTCGAATCCCCCCCTCTCCGCCAAATAGCTTATCTGGTCTGATCCCGGGGTGCTTTCCAAAAGAGTTGGCGGCACACTGGTCGAGACCATCGCTACCGCGCTTCCGTCTCTCACTCCAGGGACCGATCGAACTGCGCCGAGGCCGTGCGACCCTCGTCCATAAAGCGGCCGATCGTCCTCAAGTGGTCGACCCCGGAGAGCCCATCTGGGCCTCGGTCGGTGACGGCTCGGGGTCTACTCGACCAAAAAGCGGTAGCCGACGCCCGGCTCGTTGAGGATGAAGCGCGGGCTAGTGGGATCGTCCCCGAGCTTGCCTCGCAGGCGGCCGATGAAGACCCGCAGATACTGGACGTCGTCGGCGTGCGCCGGTCCCCAGAGTTCGGTCAGGAGCATGCGATGGGTGACGATCCGGCCGGCATGAGCCGCGAGATAGTTCAGGAGTTCGAATTCCTTGCGCGTCAGCCGGATCGCCTGGCCGTCGAGGCTCACCTCGTGCGTCGCGGCATTGACGGTCAGGCCGCCGATGCGGAGTTCCGCAGTCGCAGACGACACCATACCCTCCGGGCGGGAGCGAAGGAGCACGCGGATGCGGGCGAGCAGTTCGGCGATGCCGAAGGGTTTGGTGACGTAATCGTTGGCGCCCGCGTCCAGGGCCGCGACCTTCTCCGCTTCGTCCTGGCGCACGGAGAGGACGAGGATCGGCACCTGCGACCATTCGCGAATGCGCCGAACGACGGCCTGGCCGTCGATATCGGGAAGACCGAGATCAAGCACCACGAGATCGGGGTGCTCGGTGGCGCATTTGGCGACCCCGTCCTCGCCACGCACAGCCTCGACAATGGCAAAGCCGTGCGCTTCGAGCGCGATCCGCAGGAAGCGCCGGATCTGCGTCTCGTCGTCGACGATCAGGATGCAGCTGGCGCTCACCCCTCAGCCTCATCGGGGTCTTCGTCCGCTGGCGGTGCGGGTGGTTGGGTGGGGGTTACGGCCAGCGGCAGATCGATGACGATTCGCGCGCCCCGGCCGTCGGAGCGGGCCGCTTCGGCCCGGATGCCGCCGCTATGGGCTTCCAGGATGCCTTGGCAGATGGCGAGACCGAGCCCCGTTCCTGCCGACTGGCTGTCGCCATGGCGCACCCGATAGAACATGTCGAAGACCTTCCGGCGATCCTCGTGCGGTATACCCGGCCCCTCGTCGGAAATCGACAGGATCAGCTGCTGCCCGGCCTCCCTGGCGCCAACGGCAATGTCGGTACCGGCCGGCGCATATTTGGCGGCGTTGTCGAGCACGTTCGCCACCACCTGTTCGAGCAGAACGGGATCGCCGTCGACGGAGGCAAGGCCTTCCGGCAGGTCGATCGCGACGCGATGGCCGGCGAGCGTGCGCGCCAGGCGCCTCACCGCGCCGCCGACGACCTCCCGGATATCGATGGCCTCGTGCCGTATGGCGAGGGCGCCATAGCTGAGCCGAGTCATGTCGAGGAGGTTCTGGACATACCGGTTCAACCGCTCGCCCTCTTCCTGGATCGTCTCCGCCATCATCCGGCGCCCGTCGCCCCCCAGCACGTCGCCGGCATCCAGGAGGCTGGAGGCGGCGCCGATGATCGAGACGAGCGGCGTGCGTAGATCATGGCTGACGGAGGACAGAAGAGCCGCGCGCAGGCGCTCGGTCTCAGACAGAAGCCGCGTCTCCTCCATGTCTTTCGCCAACCGCGTACGCTCGACGGCAACGGAGATCTGGTCGACGAGCGCGTCGAGCAGCCGGCGGTCCTCCGGAGACGGATCGCTGTCCTGCTTGAACCGGACGCCCAGCAGGCCGCTCGCGACCGGCCCGGATCCGAGCGGCAGGAAGAGCCAGGACGAGGTCGGCAGCGTCACCGAGCTCCATCCCGCCGCCTCCTTGTGCTCGAACGCCCAGTTCGCCGCGCCCCAATCCTTGACGTCCAGGCGATCCTCGGGCGGGAAGCCGCCGAGGATGGCCAGCCGGCCGATCTCGTTCGGCCCGAGCAGCAGCGCATCGCACTTGAGCGTCGAGGCGACGTGATGAACGGAGGCCCAGACCACGTCGTCGAGAGAGGCCGCGCTGGCGATCTTGCGGGCGAACTCGTAGAGGCGCGTCGTCCGCTCGGCGATGGTCTTCTGGGCGGCGGCCTGACGACGCAGGCGGGCGGTCTGGTTGCCGGTAACGATCGCCACCACCAGGAACAGGAGCAGCGTCAGGATCTCGCTTTCGCGATAGACGTTGAGCGTGTGGTACGGCTCGGTGAAGAAGAAATTGTAGGCCAGGAACGCGATCACGCTGGCGAAGGCCGAGGGCGCCAGGCCGTAGCGCGCGGCCGAAAACAGCACCGCCGGCAGAAAGACGAGCGACAGGCTCTCCACCGGCATGAGCGCCGCGATGAGCTGCGCTGCCAGCGCCGCCAGCGCGACGGCACCCGCCGACCAGAGATAGGCGACCGGCCGCCGCTCGATTGCCGGTAGGGCCATGCGCAGCGCGGCGTTCCGCGCCGTCTTGGCGTCGGGCGACACCACGGTCACCTCGAAGTCGGTCGCCTGCTTCAGGATCGTGTCGGCCACCGTCTCGCGCACGAAGCCGGGCACCCAACGTCTTGGCCTCGGCCGGCCGATGACGATGCGGCTGACGTTGCGGGCGCGCGCAAAGGCCAGCACCTCGGCGGCGACGTCCGCGGTGGCGTTGATCGTCGCGACCTCGGCGCCGAGCGTCTCGGCAAGCCGCAGCGCCGCGATCCGCGTATCCTTCTCCTCTTCCGGCAGGGATTCGCTGCTCGCCGTGATCACCGACAGGGCAATCCACGGCAGCCGCGCGCGTTCTGCCATCCGTTTGGCGGCCCGCACCAGGCTCTTGGCCATCGGCGTCTCGTTGACGCAGACCAGAATCCGGTCCTGCGCCGGCCAGGGGCCGGGAATGGCATGGCTGCGCATATGCGCCGTCATTTGTGCATCGACACGGTCGGCGGCGGCGCGCATCGCCAGTTCGCGGAGCGCCGTCAAATTGCCCTTGGAGAAGAAGTTCTGGATGGCGCGGGCGATCTGATCCTGCACATAGACCTTTCCCTCACGCAGGCGGCCGATCAGTTCCTCGGGCGGCAGATCGACGAGTTCGATGTCGGCGGCGAGTTCCATGACCGTGTCGGGCACCGTCTCGCGGACGCGCACACCCGAAATCCGGGCGACGACGTCGTTCAGGCTTTCGATATGCTGGACATTGAGCGTCGTATAGACGTCGATCCCGGCGGCCAGTAGTTCCTCGACGTCCTGCCAACGCTTGGCATGGCGGCTGCCCTCGACATCGCTGTGGGCCAACTCATCCACAAGAGCCAGCGCCGGCCGCCGGGCGAGAACGGCGTCGAGATCCATCTCCGGCAACGCCCGGCCGCGATAGAGAAGGCGCGTCCGGGGCACAACCTCCAGGCCGACGAGGAGGCGCTCGGTCTCCGCCCGCCCATGCGTCTCCACCACCGCCGCAACGACGTCGACGCTTTCGGTCTGGCGCTGCCGTGCCGCCTCCAGCATGGCGAAGGTCTTGCCGACGCCGGGGGCGGCGCCGAGGAAGATCTTGAGCTTGCCGCGACCCTCGCGCGCCGCCTCGGCCAGCAGCGCCTCGGGCTCGGGCCTCGGCTCCTCAACGGACATGGCCGGTCTCTGTGGGTGGTCCCGCAGTCAGGTCGTCGAGGGCGAGATTGAGCTCCAGCACGTTGACGCGGGGCTCTCCGAAGATGCCGAGCAGCGGACCTTCGACAGCGTTGCGCACGAGACTGCGGACGTCGGAAGCGGCGAGCCCCCTGGTCCGCGCGACGCGCTCGACCTGAAACTGGGCGGCGGCGGGCGAAATGTCGGGGTCGAGGCCGCTGCCCGAACTGGTGACGAGGTCGACCGGTACCGCCGCGCCGCCGGCGTCGTCCGACAGCCGTTCGGCATCGGCCCGCACCCGCTCGATCAGCGCCTTCGACGTCGGAGCGAGATTGCTGCCGCCGGAGCCGGCGCCGTCATAGCCGACGGCCGACGGCCGGGGATGAAAATAGGCGTTGCCTCGAAAATCCTGTGCGACGAGACGCGATCCGATGACCACGCCGTCACGCTCGAACAGACTGCCGTTCGCCTCCTCCGGAAACAGGAGCTGGGCGAGGCCGGTCACGGCCAACGGGTAGGCGAAGCCGGTCAGGATCGTCATGACGGCAAGCATCGACAGAGCAGGTCTGAACAGGGTCAACATGGCGGTTCCTCACGCCAAGGCCAGGGCATTGACGGCGAAATCGATCGCCTTGATGCCGATGAAGGGGACGACGAGCCCGCCGAGCCCGTAGACGAGCAGATTGCGCCGCAAGAGTTGCGCGGCCGAGGCCGGCGCATAGCGGGCGCCCTTGAGTGCCAGCGGGATCAACGCGACGATGACGAGCGCATTGAAGATCACCGCCGACAGGATCGCGCTCTGAGGGCTCTCGAGGTCCATGACGTTGAGGCTTGCCAGACCCGGATAGGCGGTGACGAACAGGGCGGGAAGGATCGCGAAATACTTGGCGACATCGTTGGCGATGGAGAAGGTGGTCAGCGAGCCGCGCGAGATCAGCAACTGCTTGCCGACCATGACGATCTCGATGAGCTTGGTCGGGTCGCTGTCGAGGTCGATCAGGTTTCCCGCCTCCTTGGCCGCCGGGGTGCCGGTGTTCATGGCGACGCCGACGTCGGCCTGGGCGAGGGCGGGTGCGTCGTTGGAGCCGTCGCCGCACATGGCGACGAGCTTGCCCGCCGCCTGCTCCTTGCGGATCAGCTCCAGCTTGTTCTCGGGCGTCGCTTCCGCCAGAAAATCGTCGACGCCGGCTTCCGCCGCGATCGCGGCGGCCGTCAACGGATTGTCGCCGGTGATCATCACGGTGCGCACGCCCATGCGGCGCAGTTCCGCGAAACGCTCGCGAATGCCCGGCTTGACGATGTCCTTCAAATGAATGACGCCGAGTGGGCGCTGGTCGCGTGCCACCAGCAACGGCGTGCCGCCGGACTTGGCGATCCGCTCGACGATATCGGCGAGCACCTTCGAGCCGCCCGCCTCGCACCAGGCGAGCACAGCGTCGGTCGCCCCCTTGCGCAGCCTGGTGCCGTCGGCGAGATCGACACCGGACATGCGCGTCTGAGCCGAGAAGCCGACGGTCTCCTGGATGCTGGCGCGCTCTTCGTTTCCACGCGGCAACTGCTTGCGGGCGAGATCGACGATGGAGCGGCCCTCCGGCGTTTCGTCGGCCAGCGAGGCATAGAGCGAGGCTTCGGTCAGCTCGGCGTCCTGCACGCCGGGCAGCGGGTGAAAGGCGTCGGCCATGCGGGCGCCGAAGGTGATGGTGCCGGTCTTGTCGAGAAGCAGCGTATCGACGTCGCCCGCCGCCTCGACAGCCCGACCCGACTTGGCGACGACGTTGGCCTTCACCAGGCGGTCCATGCCGGCGATGCCGATGGCCGACAGCAGCCCGCCGATCGTCGTCGGGATCAGCGTCACCAGCAGCGCGACCAGGAAGACGACGGGAACGAAGGCGCCGGAATAAATGACGAAGGGCTCCAGCGTCGCGACCACCAGCAGGAAGATGATGGTCATGCCGACGAGCAGAATCGACAGCGCGATCTCGTTTGGCGTCTTCTGCCGCTCGGCGCCCTCGACGAGCGCGATCATCCGGTCGAGAAAGCTCTCGCCGGGCTTTGCCGTCACCTGGACCTTCAGCCAGTCGGAGACGATGCGGGTGCCGCCGGTGACCGACGAGCGATCACCACCCGCCTCGCGGATGACGGGCGCGGATTCGCCGGTGATGGCGGATTCGTCGACCGACGCGATGCCCTCGATCGCCTCGCCGTCGGCGGGCACGATGTCGCCGGCCTCGACGAGAACGATGTCGCCGGTCTTCAGCGCCCGGCTGGACACGGTCTCGACGTCGCTGCCCTCGCCAGAGGCCAGCCGTTTGGCCGGCGTCTCGCTCTGGGTCGAGCGCAGCGAGGCGGCGCGCGCCTTGCCGCGTCCTTCCGCCATCGCCTCGGCGAAGTTGGCGAAATAGACGGTGATCCACAGCCAGATGGCGATCTGGCCGACCACGGCCATGCCGCTCTCTCCGTCAACGAGGCCGCGCAGCAGCAGGAGGGTGGACAGGATCGCCACGATCTCGGTGACGAACATGACGGGATTGGCAGCCATCTGCCGCGGGTCGAGCTTAACGACTGCCGAGCGCAGCGCCGGCCGAACGATGGCCGGATCGAACAGCGCGGTGTCTTGGATGGTCTTGGACATGGGTGGGGGCCTAGAACGTCTGGCCGGCGAGCATCGCCGTATGCTCGGCGATCGGGCCGAGGGCGAGCGCGGGGAAAAAGGTGAGGCCGCCGAGGATCAGGACGACGGCGACGAGCAGCACCACGAAGAGCGGCGTGTGGGTCGGGAAGGTCCCGGCCGAAGCCGGCACCGTCTTCTTGGCCGCGAGCGAGCCGGCAACGGCCAACATCGGCACGATGAAGGCGTAACGGCCGGCGAGCATGGCGAGCCCCAGCAGCGTGTTGTGGTAGGGCCATATTGGCATTGAAGCCGGCGAAGGCCGAGCCGTTGTTCCCAGTTGCTGAGGAATAGGCATAGAGAATCTCGGTGAGCCCGTGCGGCCCGGCGTCCTGGAGCGAGGCGAGTGCGGTCGGCAGCACCGCTGAGACCGCGCCGAGGACGAGCACGCCGAGCGGCATCACCAGGAAGGTGAGGATGGCGAGCTTGACCTCCTTCGCCTCGATCTTCTTGCCGAGATATTCCGGTGTTCGCCCGACCATCAGCCCGGCGAGAAAGACGGTGAGGACGACGAAGAGCAGCATCCCGTAGAAGCCCGAGCCGACACCGCCGAACACCACTTCGCCAGTCTCGATCTGGAGAAGCGGCGCCAGCATGCCGAGCGGTGTGAAGCTGTCGTGCATGGCGTTGACCGAGCCGTTGGAGGCCGCCGTCGTCGCCGTCGCCCACAGCGCGGAGTTGCCGACGCCGAAGCGCACTTCCTTGCCCTCCATGTTGCCGGCGGCCTGGTCGACAGGCAGCGCGGCGAAGAGGTGGTTACCCTGGATCTCGGAGCCGTAGGTGAGGTCGAGCGCTGCGACGAAGAGGAGCCCCATGGCGGCGAAGATCGCCCAGCCCTGGCGCATGTCCTTCACCATCCGGCCGAACATGAAGCAGAAGGCTGCGGGGATGAGCAGGATCGAGAGCATCTCGACGAGGTTGGAGAGCGGCGTCGGGTTCTCGTAAGGCACGGCGGAGTTGGCGTTGAAGAAGCCGCCGCCATTGGTGCCGAGCTGCTTGATGGCGATCTGCGCGGCCGCCGGCCCCTGCGCGATCGTCTGCTTCGCCCCCTCCAGCGTCGTCGCGTCGACAGAGTGCGAAAAATTCTGCGGCACGCCCTGCCAGACGAGAACGAGCGCGAGGACGATCGACAGCGGCAGCAGGAGATAGAGAATGGTACGGACGAGATCGACCCAGAAATTGCCGGGGGTCTTCAGTTCGCGCCCGGCAAAACCGCGGATGACCGCTGCGCCGATGGCGATGCCGGTCGCCGCGGAGACGAAGTTCTGCACGGCCAGGCCGACCATCTGGCTGAAATACGACATCGTCGTCTCGCCGCCATAGGCCTGCCAGTTGGTGTTGGTGACGAAGCTCACCGCGGTGTTGAAAGCGAGGTCGGGCGCGAGTCCGGCCATGCCTTCAGGGTTCCAGGGCAGGAAACCTTGCAGCCGCAGCAGGGCGTAGAGCAGCACGAAGCCGGCGGCGTTGAAGGCGAGCGCCGACAGGGCATAGCGCGTCCAGTGCTGCTCGCACTTGTCGGGGCGAACGCCGCAGAACTGGACGATCCCTGTCTCGACGCGGCCAAGCAGCGGCGTGATAAACGTCCGCTCGCCGGAAAACACTCGCGCCATATAGAGCCCAAGCGGCCAGGCAAGGGCCGTCAGCAGCACGCCGTAAAGGATGAACTGGAGGAGATCGGAGGCCATGGCGTCCTCTCAGAACCGCTTGGGCCGCAGCAAGGCGAGCGCGAGATAGGCGAGAAGGCCGAGCGCCGTGACCGCGCCGAGGGCAAGATCGAAGGTCATCGGACGGCGCCCCTAGATCCGTTCGCAGCCGCGAACCGAAAGGGCGGCGAGGGCATAGAAGCCGAGGCCGAGCGCGAGATAGGCGAGGTCGAGCATCGAAGGCGATCCCGGTTGTCGATGCCAACCGGTAGCGGCCCTCGCCATCAACGGGCCATTCGCAAAGGGCGCGAAGACCATAAACAACGCATAAATTGTTTATGCGATCGACACTTTCGCAGCCGATCGGATGCCGAGCGACGGCGTTGCCAACTGCCGAGGACCGGTCGGATCAGACGGCAAGGGCAGCGCTCGCGTGAACGCCCGCCGCATCGCTCGTGGCCGCGCCAACCTGGTGCGGCGGGAACTCGCGACGGCCTATGTCGTCCCGCTGCCCGACTTCAGGAGAGGACGAGGGGGCTATCGTTGCCTTCCAGGAAGGCGGTGGCCTTCAGGCCGGGGCTTGGCAGGGTTCACTCTGGAGGGAGCGGGGGCGAACGTGATCATCGACGGCCGTATCAGCGCGTCGGAGTGATCGGTTGCACCGCCCCCGATCGCGGCCTTATCGGCCCACTTCGGACGCGGTTGCGTAGAGATAGTCGTCGAGCGCCGTCACGACGCTCGCTAGAAGCAGCTCGTGGGCGACGGGGCGGATGTCCCCGGCGACGACCCGCTCGTAGAGTCGACCGAGGAACTGGCTGACCAGCGTGATCGGAATCTCGCGGTCGCCGAGCGCCGACAGCAGTTCGTCGACAGCCGATTGCGCTTCGCCGGCAGGCCAGTAGTAACGGATGCGGTCGCTGAAGGAATAGTGCCGCTCGATCCGCTGCTCGTCCGGTGTTCCAGGGTAATATTTCCGCCAATTGTCGGGCGAGGCCAGCATCACGCGTTCCATGACTGCGGGCAGAGGCTCCCGGTTCTCGTCGGGCACCAGCATGTCGGCGACATGGCTGAGACCGTAGAGCGCCTCGCGCAGCGCGAAGGTCAGTCCCGGACCGACCTTGAGAATGGCGAAGCCGTCATCGACCAGTGCGCGCAGAGCCGCCTTCGGCTGATAGTCGGTGGAATGGGCCTCGAACACGAACTGCGGAACGCGGTCCAATACGGCGCTGAGCTCGCGCGCCTTCTCCGGCTCGTAGACCACCAGCTCGGCATTGCCGAACTCGACGCCCGGCTGGACGACCGCGGCGATGGCCCGGCCGAAGGCGGCCTCCAGGCCGCGCGCGCCAAACGCCTGGCGATGCACCTCGATGGTTGCCAGCGCCGCCTCCGGCTTCGTCACTTCGACATGGTCGAGCGCTTCCGTGGCGCCGCCCGGTACCGGCACCTCGGTGCCGATCACATAGACCGGCGAGATGCCGCCGGCCGCCTTGACGGCGGCCTCGGCGCGCTCGGCCAGCCGTGCCGCACGCTCGGCCGTCACCGCATCGGCCAAGGCCACCGGCTCCCCGGCGCAGCCCATCGAGGTATCGAGATGCAGCTTGGTGAAGCCGGCGGATGCGAACGCCTCGATCATCGCCAGGGCCTTGTCCATCGCCGCATCGGCGGGCAGGCTCTTCCAGGGATTGGGGCCGAGGTGATCGCCGCCGAGGATCAGGCGGTCGCGGTCGAAGCCCACCTGGTCGGCGATCTCTTCGACGAAGCGACGGAAGTCGGCCGGCGTCATACCGGTATAGCCGCCGTCCTGATTGACCTGATTGCAGGTCGCTTCGATCAGCACGTCGATGCCGTGGCTTCGGCCGTGGCGCAGTGCCGCCTCGATCACCAGCGGATGGGCCGAGCAGACGGAGGTGATGCCGGTCCGCTCGCCGGCGGTGCGGCGTTGGGCGATCGCGGCCAGGCGTTCGGTAGCGGTTGTCATGCTGATGCTCCGTTGCAGGTCTCGGCCGAAGCCAGGAAACGGTCGATCTCGGCCAGCGTTGCCGTGCCCTCCATTGGCCCCTTGCGGGTGACGGCCTTGGCGCCGGCGGCATTGGCCATGCGCAGCGCCTCGCTCGGCTCCGCGCCGCGCAGCCAGAAGGTGACGAAGGCCGCGCCGAAACAGTCGCCGGCGCCGGTGGGATCGATTTCGTCGACAGCGAAGCCGGGCATCGCCGTGGCGCCGGAGCGGTCGTAATGGACGGCGCCCTGGCTCCCCTTCTTGATCACCACGGTCGAAACGCCGAGGTCGAGGATCTCGGTCACGGCCGCCGCTTCGTCCGTGCTGTGCGCGAACAGATAGAGTTCCGGTCCGCTCGGCAGGAACAGGTCGGCACGCCGCAGGATGAACTCCAGTGCCTCGCGCATTCCGGTCCCCTCCATCATCTCCTTGCGGATGTTGGGATCGAAGGAGACGGTGCCGCCCTTGGCCTTCACCGTCTCGACGCAGGCCTTGACCACCTCGATTACCCGCGCGGAGAACAGCGACGAGCCCATCACGTGGAAATGGTCGGTCCTGGCAAGCAGCGCGCGGCCGGCATCGGTCAGCTCGATCAGGCCGCAGGCGCTGTGGGGGATGTTGTAGACGAAGGCGCGGCTGCCGTCGGCGGCGTAGCGCACGAAGGCGCTGCCGGTGGCCTGTCCGGGGTGGACGGCGATCGCCGACACGTCGACGCCGCTGGCCTTGAGCCGTTCCAGGTTCAGCACGCCGAAATCGTCGGCCCCGACGCTGGAGATCATGCCGCAGGGCTGGCCCAACCGGCCGACCTGATCGATGAAGATCGCCGGCGCTCCCGAGGGGAAGGGGCCGATCAGCGGTCCCGGTGTCATGAAACTCTGACCGATCTCGGTCGCCATGATCTCGACGACGATCTCGCCGGCCGTGACGATGGTTTTCACAGCGCCCCGCTCCGCTTGCTGCGAACGTCGAGATAGACGGCGACGAGGATCACCGCGCCCTTGACGATCAGCTGATAGAAATATGGCACGGACAACAGGTTCATGCCGTTGTTGATGACGCCGATGATGAGCGCGCCGAACAGGGTGCCGAGCATCGAGCCGACGCCACCGGCGAGGCTGGTGCCGCCGAGCACCACGGCGGCGATCGCGTCGAGTTCGTAGCTGATGCCGGCATTGGTCTGGGCCGACGACAGGCGGGCGGCCAGGAGAATGCCGCTGATCGCCGCCATCAGGCCCGAAATCATGAACACCAGGATCTTCATCCGGTCGACGCGGATACCCGAATAGAGCGCCGCCTCGCGGTTGCCGCCGACCAGATAGGCGCGACGTCCGAACACTGTCATCGACAGGACGATGTGGTTGATCACGAACAGCGCCAGCATGATCCAGATGATGATCGGGAAGCCGAGGAAGTTCTCGTAGCCGATCGTCAGGAAGGTGTCGTTGTCGATGATCGCCGGCAGGCCGCCGGTCGGCAGGCTGACGAGGCCGCGAAACATGCCCATCGTCGCCACCGTGACGATGAAGGAGGGGATGAAGAACTTGGCGGTCAGGACGCCGTTGAAGGCGCCCATCGCCAGGCCGGCCACCAGCGTGATGGCGATCGCCGGCAGGAAGTCGAAGCCGTAGCCGAAGCATTGCGCCGCGACCATGCCGGAGAGCGCGATGATGGAGCCGACCGACAGGTCGATCTCGCCCAGCATGATGACGTAGGTCATGCCGAAGGCCGTCACCGCCACCACCGCCACCTGCTGGAGGATGTTCATCAGGTTGTTGACCTGCATGAACAGCGGATTGAGGACGGAGAACACCGCACACAGGATGATCAGCGACAGCGCGATGCCGCCATACTGCCGCACGAACGGGTTGGCGAGAACGCGGTGGGAGACGGGAGTGGGGGAGGTGTGGGCGGACATCATTCCATTCCGGCTGCAAAGGTCATGACGGTTTCGGGCTTCAGGCCTTCGGCAGGCAATGTCGCGGTGACGCGGCCCTCGTGCATGACGACTACGCGATCGCTGAGGCCGAGCACTTCGGGAAGTTCGGAGGAGACCATCAGAATGGCCGTTCCCTGCGCCGCCAGTTCGCGGATGATCCGATAGATCTCCGCCTTGGCGCCGACGTCGACGCCGCGCGTGGGCTCGTCGAGGATCAGGACGCGCGGATTGAGCGCCAGCCACTTGGCCAGAACCACCTTCTGCTGGTTGCCGCCCGAGAGCGTGCCGACCACGGTCGAAATCGAGTTGGTCTTCACGCCGAAGCGCTGGACCTCGATGTCGGCCTGCCGCCGCTCCGCGCGCGACCGCGCAAATCCCAGCGCGTCGGAGAGGTTGCCGAGCGTGACCATGTTGATGTTGCGCTCGACGCTGTGCGCCAGGACCAGGCCCTCTTCCTTGCGGTTCTCGGTGGCGAAGCCGATCCGCGCCGCGATGGCGTCGGCAGGCGAGCGCATTCTCACGGCCTTGCCGTCCAGGCGGATCGTTCCGCTCGACGGATAGATGCCGAACAGCGCCTTCATCACCTCGGTGCGTCCCGCGCCGACCAGGCCGAACAGGCCGACGATCTCGCCGGGCCGGATCGCCAGGTCGACGTCGTGGAAGCGCTCGGGACTGGAGAGCTTCTCCACCTCCAGCACCGGCGCGACCTCGGTTCCGGGCGCCGGCACCGTTCGCGGCGGATAGATCTCCTGCAGCGGCCGGCCGACCATCAGCGCGATCAGATCGTCCACGGTGGCCTCGCACGTCGCCATCGTCGTCACGAATTCGCCGTCGCGGATGACGGTGATCGCGTCGGAAATCGTCATGATCTCCTCGAGGCGATGCGAGATGTAGATCACCGAGGTGCCGCGCGCCTTCAATCGTTCGATGATGGCGAACAGAAGCTCGACCTCGTTTTCCGACAGCGACGAGGTCGGCTCGTCCAGGATCAGAACGTCCGCCGGACGGCTCAGGCCCTTGGCGATTTCCACCAACTGCTGTTGGGCGATGGAGAGATCGCCCACCCTGGCGTCCGCGCGCACCGGCAGGCCAAGCTCGGCGATCAGCTCGCGCGCCCGCTTCTCCAGGTCGCGTCGGCGGATGAAGCCGAAACGGCTCGGCTCGTGGTTGGCAAAGACATTGGCCGCGACCGACAGGTTGCGGCACAGGCTCAGTTCCTGAAAGACGATCGACAGTCCGCGTTCCGCGGCATCCCGGGGATCGTGCGGCGCATAGGCTTCGCCGCGCAGCGTGATGGAGCCCGACGTCGGCGTGTAAAGGCCGGTCAGGATCTTCATCAGGGTCGACTTGCCGGCACCGTTTTCGCCGATCAGCGCATGAACCTCGCCGGGACGCACCTGCAAGCTCATGCTCTTCAGCGCGACGATCGGGCCGAACGTCTTGGCGACATCCCTGATTTCGAGAAGGTAGGACATGGACTGCCTTGCGCCGGGCGGACGGACGGAGCCGCGGACCGGGAGGAAGGCGATCTTCGCCGTGCTCGACCGGGCGCTCCGCTGCGATAGTCGGAGATGGGCGGCCCGTGGGGCCGCCCTTCGGCGAAAGCTATTCTTCGCCGTCCTTGGTGTAAACGCCGGGTTCGATCGGCTGTTCGGCCGGAACGTCCTCGCCGGCAATGACCTTAACCGCGGTCTTGACCGCCGTGCGGCCCATCTCGTCGGGGTATTGGCGGATGACCCCGACCATGACCGGATCGTTGTCGACGGCGTTGCGGGCTTCTTCCATGCCGTCGAAGCCGATGACCTGGACCTTGTCCTGCATCCCGGCGGACTTCACCGCCGCCGCGGCGGCCAGCGCCGCATCGTCGCCGAAGCCGAAGATGCCGTCGATGTCCGGATTGGCCTGCAGCATGTTCTGGGCGACCGACAGGGCCTCGGCGCGCGTGATGCCGGCCTGCTCGGCGACGATCTTCACGTTCGGATGATCTTCCAGCGCCTTCTTGAAGCCGTTGATGCGGTCGACCACCGACTGCACGGTCGGATAGGTGATGAGGGCGACCTGTCCCTCGTCGCCGAGATCCTCGGCCATCAGGTTCCCAGCCTTGACGCCACCGGTGTAATTGTCGGTGCCGATATGCGACGTCACCTCGATGTCCTTGGCCGGCACGTCGACCGTGATGACCTTGATGCCGGCATTCTGCGCGCGCCGGATGGCGGCGCGGACGCCCGAGGAATCCACCGGCGAGATGATCAGCACGTCGACGCCCTTGGTGATGAAATCCTCGACGTCGGCCAGCTGCTTGCTGAGATCCTGGTTGGCGATCGAGACCTCGAGGGAAACGTTGTCTTCCTTGGCTTCGGCCTTCATGGCGTCCGCCAGCTCGATATAGAACGGGTGCTGCTGCGTCAGCAGCGACGCGCCGATGCCATCGGCCGATGCACCGGCCGCAGTGGCGATGAGCGCGATGCCGGCCAACAGGCCCGTTACGGTCTTTTTGAGCATGAAATGCCTCCTCAATGGCTCAGCGCCGCGTGCTGAGCGAGCTCCATCCCTATCGACCGGCCATTCCAGTGATCGCAAACGCGGCGCGCCCATGGCCTACGGTCGACCAAACTCATAACCACGGACTTGTTGAGCGTCAACTTAAAATTTGACGCGCGTAAAATTTTGATGGATACCGAAGAGCCGGCTAATGTCTCGCGCCGGAAGCGGGCAGGCGGCGATCCGGCTGGCGGCGGACCGGTGCTGGCGGCCCGTTTGGAACAATCGGCGGTTTTCGGCTGAGGCACGACGAGGAGGAAGAGTTGAGCTCGAAACGCTTTCGGACGATGGACGAGCTTGCGCTGGCCTGTGGCGTGTCGCGACCGACCTTGTCGAAATATTTCGACGATCCCGAGAGTGTTCGGGCCGCCACCCGCCGCAAGATCGAAGCCGCGCTCGAGGGGTCGGAATACCGGCCCAACCTGTTCGCGCGGAACCTCAATCGAAAGCAGACCCGCCACATCGGCGTCATCGTGCCGCACATCACCGATCCGTTCTACGCCGCGCTGGTGCGCAAGGTCGAACTGCGCTGCCTCGACACCGGGTTCTGGCCGATCGTGATCTCCTCGCACGGCTCGCCGACGCTGGAGGCGCGGGCGGTCGACACGCTGCTGTCGCTGAAGGTCGCGGGTGCGCTGGTCGCGCCGCTCGGGGCGGAGACGGACATCAAGATGCTCGCCTCGCTGCAGGACGACATCCCCCTGGTGTTCTTCGATTCCCGGATCGACGGCCAGGGGCCGTTCGTGGGCACGGACAATCGCCAGAGCATCGCGCTGCTGGTCGAGTATCTTTGCCGAACCGGCGAGCACCCGACCTATTTCGAAATGCCGCCGGTCAACCGCAACGCCTCGGAGCGCCGCGAGGCCTATATCGCGATCATGGAGCAGCGGGGGCTCGAGCCGATCGTCGTCGGGCAGGCGCAAGATACCTCGTGGGAGTTCGAGGAGATCGGATTCATCGAAATGCAGCGTATCCTCGACGCCAGGTCGCTGCCGACGCGCACCATCCTTTGCGCCAACGACCGCATCGCCTTCGGGGTGATGTCGGCGGCCTTCAGCCGCGGCCTCAAGGTCGGGCGCGACGAGGACTGCGATCTGCGCGTCGCGGGCCATGACGATCATCCGCTGAGCCGCTACACCTGCCCGCCGCTGACCACCGTGGCGCAGGACATCGACGCGATCGCCATTCGCAGCACCGATATCCTGTTCGCCAGCCTGCGCGACGGCACCGACCAGTCGCCCGGCGAGCCGACCGTGCGGACCACCTTGGTCGGCCAACTCGTCATGCGCCAGTCGGCCTAGCCACTGGCGGAACTCAGGCGGCGAGGCGCCGTTTCGTCGTCGCATCGAAGAGATGGATCTTGCCGGGGTCTGGCGACAGACACACGGTGGCACCCGCCTTCTCGACAACGCGCTCGCGCAGGGCCGCGACCACGTCATGGCCCGCCAGGCGCAACGACAGGTGGGTTTCCGCGCCGGTCGGCTCGACCGTGACGATCTCGGCCGGCAGCCCCGCCTCGTCCAGGCGGAAATGCTCCGGGCGCAGGCCGAGCACGACGGCCTGCCCTTCTTCGGTTCCAGCGGCCGCTCCATCGAGCGGAACCCGCGTGCCGTCGTCGGCTACAAAGGCGCCACCCGCGATCCGGCCGGCGATCATGTTCATCGACGGCGATCCGATGAAGCCGGCCACAAAGGTGTTGGCCGGCGTGTCGTAGAGTTCGAGCGGCGTGCCGATCTGCTCGATGAAGCCGTCATGCATGACGACGATCCGGTCGGCCATGGTCATCGCCTCGATCTGGTCGTGCGTGACGTAGATCGTCGTCGTCTTCAGCCGCTGATGCATGGCCTTGATCTCGGTGCGCATGGCCACGCGCAGCTTGGCGTCGAGATTGGACAGCGGCTCGTCGAACAGGAAGACCTGCGGGTTGCGCACGATCGCCCGGCCCATGGCGACGCGCTGGCGCTGACCGCCGGAAAGCTGGCGCGGATAGCGGTCGAGCAGCGCGGCCAGCCCCAGGATCTGCGCCGCCTGGGCCACGCGCTCGGCGATCTCCGGCTTGCTGGCCCGGGCCAGCTTGAGCGAGAAGCCCATGTTCTCGGCGACCGTCATGTGCGGATAGAGCGCATAGGACTGGAACACCATGGCGATGTCGCGTTCCTTCGGCGCCAGGTCGTTGACGACGCGCCCGGCGACATTGATCTCGCCCGAGGATATCTCCTCCAGTCCCGCGATCATCCGCAGCAGAGTGGACTTGCCGCAGCCGGACGGCCCGACGAGGATGACGAACTCGCCGTCGTCGATGTCGATGTCGATGCCGTGCAGGATCTCGGCTTTGCCGAAGTCCTTCTTGACGTGGTTGATGGTGACCGTGCCCATCGCGCTCTCCTGCTCACTCGTTCACGCCGGGCGCCGTCTGCAACGGGCGCCATCGCTTGCTCTTCGAGCTCACGCCCGAAGGGCGCTGGCCTTCAGACCAGGGTGACAACCTTGGTCAGGTGGCGCGGGCTGACGGTGTCGAGGCCGCAGGCCTGGGCGCGGCGCTCGCCGAGAAGCTGGAGCGCCGGAAGGCAGGCCAGCCCCTTTTCGGGGAGGGCGACCGACACGTCGAAGCGGATGTCGCCGGGACCGCCAAAGCCGACGACCAGGGCACCCTTCTCCTGCAACTCGCCGGCCAGCATCGCTTCCGCCTCGACCTGATCGCTGTAGAGCAGGATCACCGTGCTCTTCCCGTCGATGAGGCTGACCGGGCCGTGCCGGTATTCCTGCGGATGGAAGCCTTGGGTGAAGGACTGGCTCATCTCCATCAGCTTCAGGGCGCCTTCCAGCGCGACGCCGTAAAGCGCGCCTCCGCCCAGGAAGACGAAGTGCGAGCGGCCGGCGAGGGAGGGAGCATGCCGGGCGTCGAGCGCTTCAAGAAGCGTCCGCGCGGCATCGGGAAGCGAGGCCGACAGGCCGACACCCATCGCCTGCAGCCCCAGCAGCAGCATGAGGCTGGCGGACGTCGTCATGACGATCCCTTCCTGGGGGTGCGTCGCGGCCACAATCGCCTCGTCGCAGGACTTCGCCAGGGTGCTCTCCGGTTCGACGGTGATCGCCGTGACGAAGCCGCCGGCATTCCGGCTGGCCTTGGCCGCCGCCACCGTCTCCGTCGTCTCGCCGCTGCGCGACAGGGCATAGACGTGCGCCTTGCGCCAGTCGACGCAATAGGCGTCCGCCCGCGTCGCCCATTCGCCCCCCGGAACCGCGATGGCCGACCGGCCGAGCCTATTGGACTGCGCGGCCAGGGACAGAGCGAGGTTGTAGGACGTGCCGCAGCCGACGAAGACTGCCGTTCCGCTCGGTTGGGCCGGCGTCGTCGGCCGGATCGCGGCCCGCCAATAGTCGAACTGTTCGAAGATCGTTTGCTCGGTCGGACTCATCATAGTCTCCGTTCTTTCAATTCTATTTCACCGAGCCGGCCAGCAAGCCGCTGACGAGGTAGCGATTGAGGAAGATGACGACCAGCGCCGGAACCACGATGGCGATCGTGCCGCTGGCCGTGATCAGCCCGTAGTCGATGAAATTCTTGGTCGCGAATTCGGGGATCAGCACCGTCAGGGGCTTGGTCGCCGTCGGTGAGAAGATCAGCGGCACCATGTACTGACCCCAGGCGCCGAGGAAGGTGAGGATCGCCGCCGCCGTGAGGCCGGGCCCGACGAGCGGCAGGACGATGTGGAAGAAGATGTAGAGGCGGCCGGCGCCGTCGAGTTGCGCGGCCTCCTCGAGCGCGATCGGCAAGGCCTCGAAGACGCTGCGCATCAGCCAGAGCGACAGCGGCAGGAAGGCCGAGACATAGATCAGCGCGACGCCGACATAGGTGTCGACCATATGAAGCTCGATCATCAGCCGATAGAGCGGGATCAGCACCGCATAGCCGGGAATGGCGATGGTGCCGACGACGGCGACGAACAGAAGCTGGCGGCCCGGGAAGTTCAGCCGCGTGAAGGCGTAGCCGCCGAAGGCCGACATCACCACGCACAGGACCGTCGCCACGCCGGCGGCGATCACGCTGTTGACGAAGGCGGCGCGGAACTGTGCCCAGACCTCGACACCGCCGATCCGCTCGATGTTGATACCGAGCAGCCTGGAGAAGTGGTCCAGCGTGAAATGCTGCGGGAAGAAATGGATCGGGCGGACCGCGAAGTCGGCGTTGGGGGTGAAGGCGCTGGCGACGGTCCAGTAGACCGGGCCGAGCGACCAGAGCAGCAAGATGCCGACCCCGCCCCAGACCATCATGCGGTAGCCAAGACTCGTTTTCATCAGTCGTACCGGGTGTTGCGGTGAACGCGGAGCACGTAGATCAGGGAAATCAGCAGCGACACGAAGGTGACGACCAGCGACAGCGCCATGCCGTAGGAGAACTGCAGGTTCAGGAACGTCTCCAGATAGACGTCGACGAGAACCGGCCGCGTATCGAGGCTGGAGCCGACCAGCACCCAGGCTTCGTCGAACAGGTTGAAGGCTTGGACCGTGGCATTGGTCATCGACACGGCGAGCGCGCTGCGGATCAGCGGCAGGGTGATCGACGCGAACATCTGGAACCGGCTCGCGCCGTCGATGCGCGCTGCCTCGTAGAGATGGGCCGGGATGCCCTGCATCGCCGCTAGGGCAATCACCACGGTGAGCGGCATCATGCGCCAGACGTGGACGACGGTGACCGCGATGATCGCGCTGGTGCGGTCGTTGAACCAGACGTGATTGTCGAACGGCAGGCCGAGCGACACCAGGATGCCGTTGAGAAGTCCCGCGCCCGGCTGGAAGATCCACAGCCAGATGACCGCGTTGACCACGCCCGGCAGGGCCCAGGGCAGGACGACGGCGGCCAGGAGCCACTGACGCCCGGCCTTGACCTGGTTGATCAGGGCGGCCGCCAGCACGCCGAAAACGGTCTCGGCCGCCACGGCGAGCAGGACATAGATGAAGGTGTTGACCCACGACGTATTGAGCTGGGAGTCGGACAGCATGCGGCTGTAGTTCTGCAGCCCCACGAACGGCTTGCCCGGCAGCATCGGATTGACCCGATGCACGCTGTCCCACATGCTCTGGACCAACGGCAGAAAGACCAGCGCCACCATCGTGATGATGATCGGCGCCACCAGGAGCAGGCCCAGCAAGGCATCGCTCTTGGCGATGCCTCGTCGGGAATAGACGCCGGTCGAGGCGATGGCCGTCATTGCGCCTTGGCCTGCTCGGTCGCCTCGGCGATGCTCTGCATGGCCTCATCGACGGTGATCTGGTCCTTGGCAGCGCTGTTGATGGCCGCGTTCACCGCGCTGGAGAACTGCGGATACCAGGTCGGCGTGCCCTGCGGGAACAGCGGCTCGACGACTTTCGATTCCTCCACCAGAACATCGCCGCTCATCAGGTCGCCGCCGGAATTGAGCTCCGACAGCGCCGAGGTGCGCGTCGGCAGAACGCCGTTGCCGTAGTTCTCGATCTGGAAGTCCTTGCTGGTGAACCACTTGATGAAGGCGACGGCCGCCTCCTTGTTCTCAGACACCTTGGGAATGCCGAGTCCTTCCGGAAGGCCGAAGCTGCGCGTCGTGCCGCTCTCGGTCGGAACCAGGATGGCCTCGATGTCGCCTGCCACCTTCGGCGACTGCTCGGGATCGTTCATCCGGCCGAGCCGCCCCGGCTCGCCCGAGATCATGATGCTGGTCTCGCCATTGGGAAAGATGCTCTCGTTGTACTGGCTGTCGCGCAGGTTGGTGGCCGCGGGATCGACGAGCCCTTCGTGCAGAAGTTCGAGTTCAAAGGCGAGCGCCTTGTAGCCGGCGGAATCTTTCTCCGTGAACAGCGGATTGAAGTCGTCGTCGAACAGCTCGCCGCCGAAGGCCTTGGTCAGCAGGTACCAGGTGGTCGAAGCGCCTTCGGTGGGCGACAAGGGCAAACCGACCGGATATTCGACGATGCCCTTCTCCTTGATGGTCTTGGCATCCTGCATGAGTTCGTCGAGCGTCTTCGGCATCTCGGTGATGCCGGCATCCTCGAAATGCTTCTTGTTGACCAGCATGACGCGGAAGTCGTTGGTGTAGGGAACCGCCAGCAGGTTGCCGCCGACCGTGAAGATCTTCGCGGTCGCGATGTCGTCGACCGCTTCGGCGTCGATCTCGTCGTTGAGCGGCATGTACCAGTCGGCGGCGGCGAACTGGCCGGTCCAGGACCAGTCGAACTCGGTGACGTCGGCCGGCGCCGAGCCGGCCAGCAGCGCCGTCACCAGCTTCGGCCGGATGTCGTCCCAGGACAGCGTCTGGAGGTTCACGTGGATGCCGGTTTCCTTCTCGAAGTCGCTGGCGATGTTCGACGCCTGGGGTGACGGCATCAGCACGGTGATCGACGATCCCGCGAGCGGCTTGGAGTCCTGGCTGAAGGCGGGGTTGGCCGCTATCAGTGCCGTGAGAGCGGCAGCAGTTAAGACGTAGACGCGCATATGCCTGTTCTCCTAGTTGTCCTGTTGGGGTGCTTCTGCCATTGCCGGCGACGCCGCGATCGACGCGGCAAGGCGCTCGATCCATGCCGGGGGCACCGGCCAGTCGAGGTGTCGGGCGGCCACCAGCAGGGTGCCGCCAATCGGGGGAAGCCGCGGTTCGACCGGCGCGCGGCCGAGCCTGTCGGCGACGGCGCGCAGCAGCGCCTGGCTGCGGAAGGTTCCGCCTGCGTAGCTCCACGTTGGAGAAAGACCGGACTGTGCCGCAATCGCGGTGACGTGGCGTGCCAGCTCGTCGGCCGCCTCGTCGATGATACCGAGCGCGCCGGCGTCGCCGGCCTCCGCCAGGCCACTAGCGATCCGGGCCAGGGAAGCCACCCCGGCCCGCAGATTGGTCTGCCGCGTGACCCAGCCTTCGAGCGCGTCCATCGGCCGGGCGCGATCGAGCGCGAGGTGCTGGAACACGGCCTCCACGAGAGCTGTTTCTCCGGCCCGTCCGTCCAGGCTCTGGCTCACCCGCGCCAGAACGCGCAGGCCGATCCAGTGGCTGCTGCCTTCGTCGCCGATCACGTCGCCCCAGCCTCCAACGCGCCAGGAGCGTCCCTGGTCATCTCGCGCCCAGGCCATCGAACCGGTGCCCGACAGGATCAGGATGCCCGCTTCGCCCGCGAAGGCGCCGACATGGGCGGCGTCCACATCGTTCATCACCACCTGCGGAAGCGGATCGAACACTTCGGCAACCGCCTCGCGCTGCTGTCGGGAGGCCTCGTCGACCTCCCCATAGGCCGGCAGCGCCGCCGCCACGGCCGCCAGGCGCGGCTCTCCGGCGAAGGCGCGAAGTTCGGCGACCAGTGTCTGCCGCCACCGATGCGGATTGTCGATCGGGTTGACCCCGCCGCCCACCGCCTGCCGAACCAGGCGGCCCGAACCGTCAGCCAAGGCGAGATGGACCTTGGTGCCGCCGCCGTCGATGCCGAGGATCAGACGATCGCTCATGCCGGGCCTCCGGCGTCCGCGATCGTCGCGGCGACCGACAGGTCCTGCAAGCGGTCGCGCCAGGCGCTGGAGAGCTTGCTGTCGGTGATTGCGTGGGCCTCGGCGAGCGGGGCGACGCGGTAGGTGGCCATGGCGCCGAACTTGGAGGCGTCGGCGAGCACGAAGCGTTGCGCCGAGCGCGACAGCATCGACCGGTTGAGGCTGGCTTCGGCACTGTCCACGCTGTAGATCGCGCCGTCCATGCCGATGGCGCTGGCGCCGAGAAAGAGCTGGTCGAACCAGAGCGAGCGCAACATGTCCTCGGCCTGCGGACCGACCAGCGAGGCGTTCTCGCTGCGCAATTGTCCGCCGAGCAGCGTGACCTCGAGCTGCGGCACGTTGAGGAACTCCTGCGCCACGGCCAGCCCGTTGGTGAAGATGCGCAGCGGCAGCGGCTCGATGCGCAGCAGCCGGGCGAGTTGCAGCACCGTGGTTCCGGCATCCAGAAAGACCGAGGTGCGCGGCGAGAGCTGTTCGTAGGCCTTGGCGGCGATCGCCCGCTTGGCGGCGAGGTTGCGCTTGGCGCGCTCCTGAAACGCCACTTCGACCGACGAGCCTTCGGCGATCCGTGCGCCGCCGTGCACGCGGTCGATCGCGCCGTCGCGCTCCAGCTTCTGCAGATCGCGCCGGATGGTGGCGACCGAAGCGCCGACCGCGTCGGCGATCGCCTGAATGGTCGAGAAGCCGTGGGCGTAGAGGTAGCTCCGGATGGCGTCGAGCCGCTCGCCCTTCACTTCCGCCACCTGCTCCACACGCAACCTCCTCTGCTGACTAATTCATCGGCATGTCGACTTTATGCAGGTTTTCACGGCATACGATCGATGTCAATCATATTGATGATCGAAATTGATTTTTTGGAATATGAGAGCGGCGTTCCTTGAGCGAATCGGGCCGTCACGCGGCCGGCTGGATGAATGTTCGGTGGTCGACAACCTCCTGGGGTGCCAAGCAAAAAGGGCCGGGTCCGCATGAAACGGATCCCGGCCCTCCAGTGGGCTATCGTGTGCGTGGAGTGCCGTCAGCGATAGGTCGGCAGAAGGTCCCCATGCTCGGCGATCAAATCGTCGACGAGGTGCCAGATCTGATCGGGCGACAGCTCGGCCGCCGTGTGCGGGTCGAGCAGAGCGGCCTGGTAGATGGCCTCGCGCTTGCCGGTGAGCGCCGCCTCGACGGTCATCTGCTGTACCGACACGTTCGGCCCGATCACCCCGGCAAGCTGCGATGGAATCCGGCCGACGTGAATGGGCTGGACCCCGTTGCGGTCGACATGGCACGGCACCTCGACGATGCACTCGGCCGGCAGATTGTCGATCAGCCCGTGGTTGGGCACGTTGCCGTAGACCAGTGCCGATTGGCCGGTGGTCGCCGCATGGATGATGCCGGCGGCATATTCGTTGCTCCGGCAGACGTCGATGGGTTTGCCGCCTTCCAGGTCGGAGCGCAGTTCGTTCCAGTCGGCGATCTGGTTTTCGCAGCGCCGGATATATTCATCGAGCGGGATGTTGTAGCCGTCGATCAGGTCGGCGCGACCGCCCTTGATGTACCACGAGGTGTATTCGGAGAAGTGCTCGCTCGATTCCGTCACGAAATAGCCGAGCCGCTTCAGCGCGTCGAACCGCACCCGATCGTCGTTGGGAACCCGTCCTTGCTCAGCCAGCGCCTTGAGGCGCGGATAGAGATCTTCGCGCGAGCCGTCCGCATGGCGCTTTTGAAACTTCAGGAAGAAGGCGACGTGGTTGATGCCGGCCGAAACGTAGTCGATGTCGGCGATCGACTCGCCCAGGCATTCGGCGAGATGTTCCGAGGTGTGCTGGACGCTGTGGCACAGGCCGACAGTGCGCAGGTCCGGTGCCAGTTCCTTGATCGCCCAGCAGTTGATCGCCATCGGGTTGACGTAGTTCATGAGCAAGGCCGACGGACAGACCTCCTGCATGTCACGGCAGATCTCGTCCAGCACCGGAATCGTGCGCAGGCCGCGGAAGATGCCGCCGATCCCCAGCGTATCGGCGATCGTCTGGCGCAGACCGTAGCGCTTGGGCACCTCGAAGTCGGTGACGGTCGCTGGCCGGTAGCCGCCCACCTGCATCATCAGGATGACGAAGTCGGCGCGCGTCAGCGCCTCGCGCCGATCCAGCGTCGCCTCGATCTTCACTCCGTCGCGCCCGAGCTCGGCGCAGATCCGCTTCGCCACGATCTCGGAGGTCTTTAGCCGCTCGCCATCGATGTCGAACAGGCTGATGACGCAGTCGGAGAAGCCGGGATTGGACAGGACGTCTCCCAGGATGTTCTGCGCAAACACGGTGCTGCCTGCGCCCACGAGGCAAATCTTGGTCATCGGTGTCTCCGGATATGAAACGGCCGCGGACCGCGCCTTGCGTCCGCATCGGATTCCCCTTACAGCTCTTCAAATGCGGATTTCTTCCGGGCCGAGATGCATTTATTCCGGAATCGAAGCATCTATAGTCGCACATAGCCGACAGGAGAAGTCGTGACGCACGTGAGCCGCGAGCGCCGGGGCGACGTCTTTCGGCCGCTGGACACCCGGTTCCAGCTGGAACAGCACGTCGCGGATCGCATGGAGGCCGCGCACTGGCACGATCATATCGAGGTCAATCTCCTCCAGTCCGGCGAGATGACCTATCTGATCAACGGGCGCACGGAACGCGTGGCGGCGGGCAATCTGGTGCTTTTTTGGGCCGCGATTCCGCATCGCGCGATCGAGGTTACGCCCCACTCCGCTCTCATCTGCAGCTATCTGCCTCTTGCCGATTTTCTCGCTCTGCCGATCCGCCGCGAAGTCAAGCAACTCGTCCTGCAGGGCGGAATGCTCGCCGGCGCGACGAAGGATCCGACGGACCTGCTGACGGCGGCGCGATGGGTCGAGCAGTGGAGCGGGGGCGACGAGGCGCGCCGCCGGCTCGTCACCGACGAGGTCAAACTCCGCATTCGCCGCCTTGCCCATGACAGCCCACGATCCTTCCCGCCGGCCGAAAGCCTGCAACGGGACGGCGACGGACCGGCGGCCAGCGTGCCGCTGGACCGGGTGCAGGCGCTCATCGAGCTGATCAATCGCCATCATGCCGACGACGTCAGTCCGTCGAAGCTCGCCGACCTTGCCGCGGTGCATCCGAGCACCGCCAATCGGGCATTCCGTGCCGTTCTCGGCCTGTCGATGAACGAATATCTGATCCGCTATCGTCTGGCCCAGGCCATGCACCTGCTGGCCGACACCGACCGGTCGATCCTCCAGGTCGCCTACGCCTGCGGATTCGGGACGAGCCGATTCTACGAGGTGTTCAAGGCGCGCGTCGGCGTTGCGCCCAAGCAGTTCCGCGCGCGGGTGCGCGGTGTTCGTCCGGAATCGGCGGCCAATCGGTCTAGGCCCCGTCGCCGGAACCCAGCGCAAGATCCGGAATAGCGACTGTCGCCAGCCGCGCCGATCAGGCCGCCCAGGGCACCACGCCGGCGGGCAGCCCGCGGCCGAACAGGCTGACGAGGCCCGCGAGCGCCAGGGTAACGGCGACCGAGGCCACCGCCAGGGCGGACGCCGCCGGCGAGTTGCCTTCGTATTGCAGGAAGAACACGGCAACGCCCAGCGTTTCCGAGCCTGTCGACCAGAGCAGGGCCGACACCGTCAGTTCGTTGAAGGCGGTCATGAAGATCAGCAGGGCGCCGGCCGCCGCGTGAGGGGCGGCCAGCGGCAGGACGATCGAGACGAGCCGACGGCCAGTCCGCGCGCCGACCACCCGCGCCGCTTCGTCGAGCGCCGGCTCCAGCGTCTCCAGCCCGGCGACCACCGGCCGCAGCGCCAGCGTCAGGAAGCGGGCGAGATAGGCGACGAGGATGATCCAGATCGTGCCGTAGATCGAGACGTTGAGCAGAGGCAGCGGTGGCAGGAACACCATGATGATGCCCAGCGCCAGCACGATGCCGGGGATGGCGTAGGGCGTGTCGGCGACGAGCTCCAGGGTGCGCGCCAGCGGTAGCCGCCGCAGCACCGACAGATAGGCGAGCGGCACCGAGAGCAGCGCGCAGACGCACGCCGCCGTGCCGGCCAGGACGAAACTGTTGACGAAGGCGCGCCGAGTGGCCTCGTTTTCGAGCACCGCGAAGCGGAAATTGGCGAGGGTCACCGTGTCGAAGCCGAGCGGCACGCCCACCGCCGGCGTCACCGAGGCGGCGAACAGCGCGGCCAGCGGAAGCAGGGCAGCCAGCCCGAGCAGCGTCCAGACCGCGCCCTCCGTTGCCGGGCGCCAGCGGTCCAGCGCGAAGGGTTGCAAGGTCGCTCCGCTGCGCTCGGTGACGGCGTTCATGCGCGCGGCGAGGACGGCGCGCAGGCCGAGACCGACGACCGCCAGCAGCAGCAGGATCACCGCGATCGCCCCAACTTCGCCGAGAACGCTCGGACCGAAGCCGTTAAGCCGCTGATAGATGAGGGTGGTCAGCACCGTGTAGCGCCCTGGAATGCCCAACAGCGCCGGCACGCCGAAATTGCCGATGGAGGAGACGAAGGCGAGCGAAGCGCCGGCCAGGACGGCGGGCAGAGCGAGCGGCAGGACGACGAAAACCACGCTCCGCAGAGGTTTGGCGCCGCTGATCCGGGCTGCCTCCACCAGGTCGCGCGGCAGGCCGACGAGCCCGGCCCGCACCGCCAGGAAGACCAGGGTCGAATGCTCGATACCCATGACGAGCACGATGCCGCCGAGCGAATAGAGCGGGTTAGTCCGGCCGTATTCGCTGGCCAGCCCCAGCGGCGCGAGCAGCGGGCTGGAGGGGCCGACCAGTTGTAGCCAGGCGAGCGCCGTGATCTGCGGCGGGATGAGCAGCGGCAGCATCAGCACGAAGACGATCGCCGACTTCCATCGTACATCCGTCAGCGTCACCACCAGCGCCATGAGTGTGCCGAACACGGTGGAGACCAGCGTCGCCAGAAGCGAGGATTCGAGCGTGTTGAAGAACGCGCGGGAGACCGAGCGGCCCTGCCATTGCTCGAACAGGAAGCCGAGCGGCGCGCCGCTCTTGCCGGGGCCCATGGCTTCGGCCAGAAGCCGGCCCAGCGGCCACAGGGTGAAGGCAAGCAGGTAGAGTGCGATGCCGGCGAGAAGCCAGGTCTCGCCGGCGTGTCGTGTCGAAAGGCGCATGGGCGCCTGATAGCCGACGGATCAGCCGCCGAACAGGTCGGCAAAGGTGCGCTTGTTGGCTTCGTCGTCCTCGAGCATCCGGCCGTAGTCGGCATCGAGGATCTTGAGCGACGACACATCCGGATAGCCGGTGGGAGAGGGCACTCCGGCGAAGATGGGGAAATAGCCCTGCTCGACCGACTGCTTCTGGGCGGCTTCGGAGAGCTGCCAGTCGACGAAGGTCTTGGCGGCCTCTTCGGCATCCGTGCCCTTGAGGATCGCGATCGGTTGGGTGATCGAGGAGACGCCCTCTTCGGGGAAGACGAAGTCGACCGGCGATCCTTCGGCCCTGGCGTTGAGCGCCATGTACTCGATGATGATGCCGTAGGCCTTTTCGCCGCGCGCCACGGCCTCGATGACCGAGCCGTTGCCCTGTCCGGCGATGGCGCCGTTGTCGGCCAGCGTCTCATAATAGTCCCAACCGAAGTCGGGCTGCTGCACCATGGTGCCGACGTGGATCACCGCCGCGCCCGAATAAAGCGGGCTCGGCATGATCAGTTGCGAGGCCACGTCCGGATCGGTCAGATCCTTCCAGGATGTCGGCGGTTCGTCGACGAGATTGGTGTTGTAGACGATGCCGGTGGTGATCAGCTTGGTGCCGAAGAAGGTCTTGTCGGGATCGACCACGGATTGGGGCAGGCTGTCGGTCGGCGCGTCGGGATAGGCAAGCAGACGGTCGTCGTTCTTCAGCCGCGTCATGGCGACGGCGTCGGCGATCAGCACCACGTCGGCGTCGCTGTGGCCGGCCGCGAACTCGGCCTGCAGCTTGTTCATCACCTCCGTGGTGCCGGAGCGGAACAGCTCGACCTTGATGTCAGGATGATCCTTGTTGAAGGCCTCGATAACCGCGGTCATCTGCTCAGTCGGCTGCGAGGTGTAGACGGTCACCGTCTGGCCGTCCTGCGCCAGGGCGCTTGGGGGAAGGAGCGCGGCGGCAAGGCCGGCGGCAGTGCAGAGCGAGGCAAGCCAATGTCTCATCGAAAGATCCCTGATTTCCAAAAGCCTGCGGCGTTCCTTGGCCGCGATGCCCGGCTCTAGCAAGCCCGCATGACGGTCAGGTGACAATCACGGTTCGGCGGGCCCGCCGATGTGTGGCGACGAAACGAGAGGCACGTCGTCGAGGATTTTCTCAAGCGCGCCCAGTTCGGAGCGGTCGAGAAAGGCGGGCATGACGACGCGCGCGTCGAGCTGCCCGGCGAGCGCCCTCAAGTCGCGCAATCGCGGGTGCACGTTCCACCGCACGAATTCGGCGCGCCCCGCATCCACGAGCCTTTCGGCAGGCGTCCCCCGGGCCAGATGGCCGGTGAAGACGATGGTCACGTCCCGGTCCTTCTGCCAGCGGCGCAGCAGGGCGCCGGCAACGCCTCCGGTCCCGTCGGCCGACGCGGCGATCATGATGCCGCAAGGACTGCTGTCTTCGGTCAGCCGCTCGGCCGTTTCGATGACGCCGCGCAGACGAGGCGTCCCGTCCGCGGTCAGGCAGCCGGCCGAGGCGGGATCGAGCATGGTGCGAGCGACGCCGAGATGTGCCGGACAAAGCGCAATGGGCAGGTTCGTTCGCTCCTGCAGGCGAACCGCCATTTCGAGCCCCCGGCCAGCGGGCGGCGCGGGCAGGAGCACCGGACCGGCTTCGGCCAACGCCGCCAGTCGGTCGACCGCCGGATCGAGCGGCTCGTCATTGGCGCCATAGGAGGCGTCCAGAATGGCCAAATTGGCAGTGGGCGGTGGATCGAACGGAAAGAGCTGCGATTCAAGGGAAAAGTCGCCGCTGTAAAACAGGCTTTCGCCGGCGGCGAGATGAAGCCAGACGCCGCCCGGCGCGTGGCCGTCGCGGCCCGTGCGGACGGTGATCCCGCAGATGCCCATCGTGCCGCAAAGCGGCAGGCTGCGTGCCGAGGCCAGAGCCGGATCGCGCGTCAGCCGCCGCACCACGTCGGAGGCGTAGACGGGCGGGTTGCCGATCGTCGGCAGCCGGTCGAGCGAGCCGACATGATCGCCGTGGCCGTGGCTGATCAGCACGGCGTCCACTTGGCCCACGGATGCCAGATCGGGTCGCCGGCCGTGATCGGGGCCGCGCCCGAGATCGAGCAGCAGCCGCGCGTCGCCGGCCTCGACCAGGAATGCGGCCGGGCCCTTCTCGCCGAAGCCGGAAATCGCCGTTGCCTTCATGCCGGGGTCTCGGCGGGCAGGACCCAGCCGCCATGGACCGCGACCGCCACCGGATGTCCCGGTTCGATGGCCTCGCAGGACCGGCCTCGGATCGCGGTCTTCGATGGCTCGACCTGCACGTCGATGAGGTAGTCATGGCCGGCGAACGTGCAGTCGACGACCCAACCCGGGATTTCGGCGTCCGAGCGGGCGCGAGGCAGGAGGGTGACGTCCTCCGCGCGAAGGCAGGCCAGCGCCGGCCCCTTTGCGGCGATGCCGGGAAGCATGAGCCGGGTACCGGCGATCGTGGCCTGCACCCGGCCGTTGCCGTCGCTTCCGGTCACCTCTACCGGCAACAGGAAACCGCTGCCGATGAAGCGGGCCACCGAGGGCGTGGCCGGCCGGCGATAGAGATCGGGCGGGGCCGCGATCTGCTCCAGCCGGCCGCCTTCCATGACGGCGATCCGGTCGGCGAGCGCCATCGCTTCCGACTGGTCGTGCGTCACGTAGAGGAAGGTCGTGCCGGTCTTCTGGTGGATGCGACGGAATTCGCGCTGCATGGTGCCGCGCAAATGAGCGTCCAGATTGGCCAGGGGTTCGTCGAGCAGGATCAGCGGCGGATTCAGCGCCAGGCAGCGGGCGAGCGCGACGCGCTGGCGCTGTCCGCCGGACAGCTCGGCCGGGCGGCGTTCGGCATAGTCGCTGAGGCCCACGGTCTCCAGGGCCTCCGCGACGCGCATGCGCCGGTCGCGCCGCGACAGGCGACGCAGCTTGAGCCCGAATTCGACGTTGCCGCTCACCGTCATGTGCGGCCAGAGCGCGTAGGACTGGAACACCATGCCGAGGCCGCGATCCTCGGGCTCGGCGAAAACGCCCTTGTCGGCCACCGTCCGCTCGCCGATGGCGATTCGCCCGCCGGAGGGGCGTTCGAGGCCGGCGACCAGCCGGAGGAGGGTGGTCTTGCCGCATCCGGATGGCCCGAGAAGCGCGGTGAAACTGCCCGACTCCACCTCAAGGTCGACGCCGTCGACGGCGGCGCTGGACCCGAAGAGCTTGCTGACATTGTCGATGCTGAGGCTGGCCAAGAGCGTTCTATGTCTATCCGTTCGCTCCCCTGTTAGGAGCCGTGGATGTCGGTTTGATGTCAGATCGGGCCAAGCGGCCGGGGATCCCGACGCAGCCCCCTTCTTTGATCTCGCTGACGCGGCAGCGGGTCAAGTCGTCTGCAAGGCGCCAACCCGAAGAAGCATCGGCAGCGAGGCGCCTTTACGCCGTCAGGCCCGGCGCAGATCGGCCGTCATGAGGTCCTCGGCATGGGACACCGCCGCAAGCCCGACCACGGTATTGCGGCCGCGATGCTTGGCTTCGTAGAGCGCCCTGTCGGCAGCCCGCAACAGAATGGTCGGCTTGGTCGTCTCGGTCGGGATCATGCTGCTTGCGCCGACCGAGATCGTCATGTGCGCATTCTCCGCCAATCCGGGATTGGGGATATGCAGCGCCTCGATTCCGGACCGGAGTTCCTCGCCCAAGGTGACGATGGCATCGGGATCGGCGAACAGCACGATCGCCACGAATTCCTCGCCGCCATATCGTGCCAGATGCCCGCCTTTTCGCGTCACGATGGCCTGCAGCCGATCCGCCACGCGCTGGAGGCAGAGGTCGCCGTCTTCGTGACCGCAGGCGTCGTTCAGCGTCTTGAAATGGTCGATGTCGGCGAGGGCGATGCCGATCCAGTGTCCGCGTGTGATGGCCTCGGCCCAGGTCTCGTCGAGAAGCTGCTGCAAGCGGCGCCGATTGGCGATGCCGGTCAATGGATCGGTGTTGGCTTGCGCCGCCAGTTTCTCGGTCAGCGTCTGCAATCGTCGGTTCGCGGCGACCAGCGCTTCGCGGCTTTTGAACTCTTGACGTTCCGCGTTTTCCAGACGCCATCGCGTCGTCAGAGAGAAGATCGAGATGGCGGTGACGAAGATCGCGAAGGGAAGCATCTCCCCATGCAGGCGCGAGGGTGCGATGACCAGGCCGTCATAGGTCAGGATGACGGCCATCGTCGCGAGGGCTGCGTGACGGATCTGGACGGGCGTCACGAAATTGAAGGTGAACGCCATGGCACCCGCTATGACATAGTACCGAGCCGCCGCGTCCGGATCGACAGCCTCTGTAGCGCGGCCGATCAGCCCGATGATCAGAACGGCTGCGGCGAAGGGAACGACGACGGCCAGGCACTCGACGCGGCTGGACCGGCTTTTGTGCAGGGCGGCAAGGCCGAGAAGCTGGATCGGCAGCAGGATACCGAGCCGCATCGCCGCCGCGAGCCACGGGCGGCTGTGTTCGACGAAATCGGCAGGCAGCGCTGCGAGACAAAGCCCGGCGATACAGGCGTTGACGAAGAAGAGCCGGCGTCTCCGCTTGTCGAACGTATCTCTCTGAAACGCCTGTTCGAGATCGGGAGCAAATCGCAGCCGAAACCGCCACCAACGACTATTCCGGGACCGATCACCTCCGTCGTCTGGGTCGCATGGGTCCAAGAAGCCGATCCTGCAGCATCGTCGATCGATGGTCTTTAGGCGAGATGTCTTCAGATTTGCTTGCGCATGAAAATCAAATTTGGTCGATAGAAGAAGGCAATACGACAATTCGCGACCTCATCCCGCCGATCGGCAAGGATGATCGCGCCGGCGGGCGCGATCAGGAGGGAGCCATCATGCGGATCATCGCCGCCGCCATGGCGCGCACGCCGGTCGGGATGCAGCGCTCGTCGAGATCGAAGTCGCTGCGGTGGAGCATCGTCTCGTGGCCTTCGAGCCGCGAGCCGATCCGCAAATGCGCGCTCGGGAACCGGGTCGAGAATTCCGCGTAGTCCTCTGATCCCATCGAGCCTTGCGGCAGAACCATCACGTTCTCGGGGCCGATCTGCGCTTCCACGGCTGCCAACACCGGCTCAAGGATCTCCGAGTCGTTGACGACGGGCGGCACGCCCTGATGAAAGATCGGCCGGACTTCCACCCCGTGCACTTCCGCGATGCCGCGGCAGACGCGCTGAATCGCCGCGCGCACCGTGTCGCGCACCGCCGGGTCCTGGGCGCGGGTGGTGCCCTCGCAGCGCACCACATCCGGTATTTGATTGCGCGCCGTACCGCCATGGATCGCGCCGACCGTCAATACGGCGGGCGACAGCGGTGCGATCTCGCGGCTGACGATGGTCTGCAGCGCCGCCACCAGGCTGCCGGCCGCGACGATCGGGTCTCGCGCCAGATGGGGATGGGCGCCGTGCCCCGACTTGCCCCTGATCTCGATGTCGAACGGATCGGTCGAGGCGAAGGCGGTACCGGGATGGTAGCCGATGGTTCCGGCCGGGATCAGCGGCCAGTTGTGGAAGCCCAGCATGAGGTCGGGCCGCATCCAGTCGAGCAAACCGTCGTCGATCATCGCCCGGGCTCCGCCCAGGCCTTCCTCCGCCGGCTGGAAGATCATGAAGGCCCGCCCGGGCAGCTCGTTGGAGAGGCGGGCCATCACCTCCGCCACACCGATGGCGATGGCGGTGTGGGCGTCGTGCCCGCAGGCATGCATCCGGCCCGGATTGCGGGACTTGTAAGGCGGATTGCCGGTTTCCTCGATGGGCAGGGCGTCGAAGTCGCTGCGCATCCCGACGGTGCGCCCGGAACCGGCGCCCGTCGTGGCGGCGATCCCGGTCTTGCCGAAGCCGCCCTTCCAGGACAGCCCGATCCGGTCCAACTCGCCTTGGATCATCGCCGAGGTTTCATATTCCTCGAAACCCAGTTCGGGGTTCTCGTGCATCCGCCGCCGGATCGCCACCAGTGCGGGGGTGATCTCCTCGGTGATCGTGTCGATCCGGGCGAGAAGGCTCGAAGCCTGATCCATGCTGACCTCGTTTCAGTCGGCGGCGCCGCGCTGTTCGGGCTGCGGCGCCGCATTGCGTAAAGAAGTCGGGCAGCAGCCTGCCCGACCGTCTCACATGTCCTTGGCGCCGATCTCGACGATCTGCTGGTAGACGTCCTCGCCCCAGGCCGCCGTGCCGAGCTTGTCGCGCACCGATTGGGTCGCCTCGATGAAAGGCTCCTTGTCGGGATGGGTGATCGTCACCCCGGCCTCCTCCATCTCCTTGAGGTAGTCCTCGGTCTGCTGCGGCAGAAGCTCTTCGATCTTCGCGGTGGAGGCGTCGTTCGCTTTGACGAGGAGCGCTTGGTCCTCCTCGCTCAGACCCTGCCAGAACGGCTCGGAGATCACGACATAGGCCGGCTTGTTGATGTAGTCGACCATCGCCACGCCCTTCTGAACTTCGTAGAACTTCTGGGCATAAATCGTCTCGATGGGGTTCTCCTGGCCGTCGACGATGCCGGTCTGGAGCGCGGTATAGACCTCGGCGAAGGCCATCGGCGTCGGGCTGGCGCCGAGCGCGCGCAGCGACTCGACATAGTAGTCGCGCTCGGGGGCCCGGAGCTTCAGGCCCTTGAGGTCGTCCATGCTGTTGATGACGACATTGGCGCTGATCTGGCGCGGGCTGCGCGGCATGAAACCGAGAATCCGGGCGCTCCGGTTCTCGGTCATCTGCTCGTTCCACTCCTTGCCGAAGTCGGTATCGAGCACGGCCTTGTAGTTTTCGATGCCGCTCATGAGATAGGGCAGGGCGAGGTATTCGATCTCCTTCATGCCCGGATCGCCGGAGGCCAGGATCTGTGTCGAACCGAGCGCCATCTGCGAGTAGACCTCGTCCGGCGTGCCGAGCTGGTCGCCCGGATAGATCGTCACGGTGTGGTCGGAATTCTCCTCGACGACGCGTTTGAATTCCACAGCGCCTTCGTATTGGGCCTCGCCCGGCTGTGCCCAGGTTGCGTATCGGATTTCGTCCGCATGGGCGACCGCAACGGTCGAGAGCAGTGCGGCGAGAAGTATGGCAGTCGTCTTCATGTCGCAGTTCCCTGTGTCTGGGGGTGAGGAGAGGTCGGGTCCACCGACCGGAAGTGCTCGACGAAGGCCGAGCAGAAATCGATGAGATGGGCGGCGATGCGCTCGCCCTTGTCGGCCGACGAGCGCGTCGGATCGCCGCCGGCGATGCCGTTGGAACAATGGTCGTCGACATTGACGGCCATGCCGATGTCGAGCCCGCGAAACCGCACAGCCCCGAGGCCCGCCGTCGGCAGGCCGGCGATGGTGCCGAAGCTCGCGTCCTTCTTCGCCTTTTCGAGATCGACCAGATGCGGGAAGTAGTGGAGGTAGACCGAGGTCACCGGATCGCCGCCGTGCGAAAAGGCTTTTTTGCCGAACTCGCCATGGATCTCCGTCCACAATTCGTCGGGGATCGAGCGCCAGAGGTTGATGCAGGGCACCATCAGCTGGCGCTCGCGGCGAACCGTGCGGATCACCGCGTCGATCAGCGGATAGTTGCCGCTGTGGCCGTTGAGGATGACGAGGCGGCTGAGCCCGTGGTCGAGGAAATTGTCGAGGATGTCGCTCAAGGTGGAACGGAAGGCGTCGGCCGATAGCGCGATGCCGCCCGGCACCGAGCGAAAATATTCCGCGTAGCCGAAGGGCAGCGTGGGCGCCGCGATGGCGCCGGTAGCCTTGGCGACTTCGGCCGCGATCGTGCGCGTCAGCATGAAGTCGCCCATCGGCACCATCGGTCCCTGGATTTCCTGAGAGCCAAGCGGGATCAGGATGACCGGGTTCTCCGGCAGGCGGTCGCGGAACTCCGCGAAACTCATTTCTTCGAGCAGGTGTTTTTCGTGTCGTGTCATGATGGCTGCGGTATTCATTGGCCGAAGACGGCGTTGGGAAGGATCAGGCTGATTTCGGGAAACAGCACGAGGAGGGCGAGGGCCGCGAACAGCGGGACGTAGAAGGGCAGCATGGCGCGCACCATCTGCCCATGGCTGATCTCGGCGATGTCCTGGGCGATGAACATCAGCACGCCGACCGGCGGCGTCGCGCCGCCGATGATCAGGCTGAACACCATCAGCACGCCGAAATGCACGGGATCGATGCCGAACTGGAGGACGACCGGCACCAGGATCGGCGTCAGCACGATCTCGGCCGAGGACGCCACCATCAGCAGCCCGACGGCGAGCAGCATCGCCACGATGACGAACAGCGCGACGGTCGGATTGTCCGAGACCGTCGAGATCGCGCCGGCGATCGTCACCGGCACCTGCTCGCGCACCATGATCCACGAGAAGGCCGAGGCGACCGCGATGATCGACAGGATGCGCGCGGTGCCGAGCGCGGTGTTCACCACCGCGCTCCAGACGTCGGAAAAGTGGACGTTCTTGTAGAAGAAGCCGAGCAACAGCGCATAGAGCACCGCGACCGCGGCCGCCTCGGTGGGCGAGAAGACGCCGAAGAGAATGCCGCCGACGATGATCACCGGAAACAGGATGGCCGCGCCGCCGCCCTTGATCGCCGTGCCAAGCTCGCGCAGGCTGGCACGCTCATAGCGTGGCATGTGGCGCGCCCGGGCATAGAAATAGGTGAACAGCATCTGCGTGCCGATGATCACGAATCCCGGCAGGATGCCCGCCAGCAGCAGGCGGCCGATCGAGACGTTGGCGAGCGTGCCGTAGACGACGAGCGCCACCGAGGGCGGCACCATCGGCCCGACCATGGAGGAGGCGACCGTGACGGCCGCCGAGAACGGCGCCGGATAGCCCTCGCGCTTCATCGCCGGGATCAGCACCGAACCGAGCGCCGTCGTATCCGCGGTGGGCGAGCCGGACATGCCGGAGAAGATCAGGCTGGCAAAGATGTTGACCTGTGCCAGTCCGCCGTGGATGTGGCCGACCACGGCCTTGGCCAGAGCGACGATCCGGTCGGTCAGCTTGCAGGCGTTCATCAGTTCGCCGGCCAGGAAGAAGAAGGGGATGGCCAGGATCAGGAAGGAATTGACCGACGCCGTCATGCGCTGGGACAGCAGTGCCAGGTTGATCCCCGTGATCCAGAAATACAGCATCGAGGAGATGCCGATCGAAAAGACCAGCGGCAGGCCGAGGAACAGCAGGATGAGAAGAAGAAGGACGATCGCGACGGTCAGCATACGGTCTTTCCGGCCTCACATCGGATCGTCGGCGCCATAGGCCGGATCGTCACGGCGCCGGCGCGGGCGGCTGTAGAAAATGCGCGCGAGGATGCCGGCGATCATCAGGATCGCGCCGGCCGTGGCGGCAGCGCGGACATGCCCGAGCGTCAGCGGCAGGGACGACAGCTCCTGCATGCTCTCGATCCGGACCAGCGTGATCGACGTCCAGCCGAGGATCGCGAGGAAGCCGAGCGACAGGAGAATATTGAGCCAGCGCACGGCAACGCGCAGCCGGACCGGCAGCATCTTGAAGAAGACGTCGACGTTGAGGTGCCGCCCGTCGAAGCAGACCGCACCGGCACCGACGAAGGTGATCCAGACGATCAGCAGCTTGACCAGCTCCTCGCTCCAGATCAGCGGCGCGTCGAAGACATAGCGAAGCACGATCTGCACCAGTGTGACCGCCACCACCGCGATCAGGGTCAGCGCGACGAGAACCCTAAGCGGCCAGGCCAGATCGATCGGTCGTTTCGAATGGGGCGGGGTGCTCTCAGCCATGCCGGTAGCGAAGCATCGGGCTAATAGTGTTGTCCAATATAAAAATCCGGCTTATTGTACTGTTTTTCAGAACAATGGTGCGTGATGCAGGGCGTGGACATTCGGCACCTGCGCTACTTCCTGCGTGTGGCGGAGGAGCTTCATTTCGGACGCGCGGCGGAGGTCCTGGGTGTCAGCCAGGCGCCTCTCAGCCAGCAGATCCGCCAGTTGGAGGAGCGGCTCGGCGTCCGCCTCTTCGATCGCACGACGCGCACCGTGCGCCTCACGCCGGCCGGCAAGGTGATGTGCGAGAAGGCGCAGGCAACGCTCGCCGCGCTGGAGGAGACGATCCGCGAAACGCGCTCGGCTGGCGGCCACAATGCCGGCCGGCTCGACATCGGTGCGGTGTCGGTCGCGATCCATACCTGCCTGCCCGCGGCCTTCGCCGATTTCTGCGGCCGCAATCCGTCGGTGCAGGTCGACATGCAACTGCACACCACGGAAGAACAGCTGGTGCTTCTCAAGGAGCGCAAGATCGACGTGGCTTTCGTCCGTCCGCCGCGTTCGCTGGCCGGCATCGCTTGCGAGGAGCTCTACCGCGAAGGATTTGTAGCCGTTCTGCCCGCAGCCTCGCCGCTGGCCGCCAAGGAGAACCTGACCCTCGCCGACCTGCGCGACGAGCGGTTCATCACCTTCTCGCCGATCATCGGCGTCAGCTATCAGGACGTGATGCTCGACCACTGCCGGCGTGCCGGCTTCCGGCCCAACATCGTCCAGCAGGTCAGCCATACCCTGACCGTCGTCACGCTGGCGGCCGCCGGGCTCGGCGTGGGTGTGGTACCGGCCTGGGTCACCTACGAGCCTGTCGACGGAGTGGTCTACCGCCCGGTCGCCGAGCTCCCCAAGGCGGTGTCGCTGGTGGTCGCCTGGTCGATCGAGACGATGAATCCCTTCGTCACCGACTTCGTGGCCTGCACCCGGCGGGCCGCACGGGCTGCGCTCCAGGCGGCCTGACGAAGGGTGAGCCTTTGATGCCGTGCCGGCTCAGCGGGCGAGCAGATCGGCGTAGAGCGACTTGACCGTCTCCATTACGTGCCGCTCGGTGAAGCCGGACAGGACGCGTTCGCGTGCGGCGTTTCCCATCCGCTCCACCAGTTCACGGTCGCCGGCCAGACGAACCATCGCCTCGGCCAGCGCATCGGCCTCGCAGGGCACGACGCGCCCCTCGATCCCGTCGCGCACGAAGCTGCGGCAGCCCGGCACGTCGGTGGTCAGGATGGCGCGTCCGCAGGCTGCCGCTTCCAGCAGGGAGCGCGGCAGCCCCTCGCCGCCGCGCGAGGGCAGGCTGGCGGCGTGATGCTCGCGCCAGACCGATCGAACATCGCGCACCGTCCCGTGCCAGACGATGCCGTCGAGAGCGGACCACTCTTCCAGTTGGGCGACGGGGATGGCCCGGCGATTGGACGGATCGGGCGCGCCGTAGAGCGATAGCGTGACATCGGCGCCGCGCCCGCGCGCCTGCCGGACAGCCTCCACCGCCAGATCGATCCCCTTCGACCACAGCATGCGTGCGACGATCGCGATCCTGAACGGAGATCCTGCCGGGGGCGGCGAGGGCGCAAAAATCTCGGGATCGACACCGGCGCCGCCCACGATCGTCACCCGCGGGTCTGCCGGATGAAGGCCGAGCAGGTGGGAATCGTCTGGGTTCTCGAACAGATAGCGCGTACGCTTGGATTGGATCCCCTGGCGGACGACGGTTCGCAGCAGGGTGCGTTCCGTCGCGCCGACGACGTCTCGCCGCGCCCCCAGGCGGCCGAGGCCGGTCAGGGCATAGATCCGCCGGTCGATGCCGGCCAGGGCCGCGGCCGCCCCCCCGACGACGATGCTTTGCGCGGCGATGCAATGGACAAGGTCGGGCCGCTCGCGCTTCAGGATGCGCGACAGGCGCAAGGCGGTCCGGCCCAAGGAGAGCGGATTGAGCTTGCGACGCTCGGCCTCCAGGGAAATCACGCGGCCGCCCGTCTCGGCGATCCTGTCGGCATGATCGCGCACCCGTGTGATCACCACGACCTCGAATCCCTGTTCGATGGCGGCGCGCGCCATCGGCAGGAAATGCGAGGCGAAGAACCAGTCTTCGGTTATGACATAGGCGAGCTTGGGACGAAGGGACGGATCGGAGAGCTGCATTCGTGCGAGATCGGCCACGGCCCTGTCGTGCGCTGAGGGTCCCAAGTTCGTTCCAGCGGGCCGTGTCCGGCAGACCGCTGCGACGCTTGCGGTACCTAGCCCAATCTGCGTTCGGGGTCCATGAGGGCCGCGCCGCCCTTGATGATCACGCCTTTTACCCTCGTTGGAAACCTATGCCCGGCGCTGGCGATAGAGGCGATGAAACGCCGCCTCGATCTTCCTATTTAGGCATCCATAACGAGTCTGTGACCGAAGTGTCGGCTGTCTCGTCCGAAACGTCGCGGACGACGGGGACGATGGCAGTCGTTCAGGACCTATCAGTGTGAAAGCGTAAAAGCGTGAAGATCGAGCTCGAATATTCCCAGGAGCCGGCCGTCGGCGTGGAGCCGCAGCAGGATGATGGGCGGACGATCAGCATCCTCGATCCCGGCCACAACTGTCTCAACCTGACACGGGCCGACAAGGCCAAACTCCTGATCGATGCCGAGGCCTATTTCACCTGCCTGGACGAATGCCTGCGCCGCGCGGAGCGTTCGATCACCATCATCGGCTGGGACTTCGATGCCCGCGTCTGCCTGCATCATCGCGACCGGGATGGCGCCGACGGCGAGACCTTGGGCGATCTTCTGCGCCAATTGGTCGAGGCCAGTCCGGAACTGGAGGTGCGCATCCTGGTGTGGAGCGTGGCCGTCCTCCACACCCCGAGCGACCCCAAGCCGCTGCTGTTCGGCGCCGAATGGCAGAAGCATCCCCGCATCCACCTGCACCTGGCCACCGATCATCCGGCCTATGCCTGCCACCACCAGAAGATCGTGGTGGTCGACGACGTTCTGGCCTTCACCGGCGGGATCGACCTGACCGTCGAGCGCTGGGACACCTCCGAGCACGCGCCCGACGATCCGCGCAGGCAGAAGCCAGACGGCACCGGATACCATCCGGTGCATGATTGCCAGATGATGATCGAGGGGCCGCTGGCGCGCGAGATCGCCGAGGTGGCGCGTCAGCGCTGGCGCTCCGCCATGGGCGAGACGCTGCCGGCCCCGGACGTCTCGGCGCCGCGATGGCCCGTCGGCCATCGCCCCGATTTCGTCGATACCGCGGCCGGCGTCGCGCTGACGGCGCCGCGATGGCGCGGCGCGCCGGGCCTGAACCATTCGAGCCGCCTGACCACGGACGCGCTGCTGGCCGCGCGACGCTTCATCTACATCGAGACTCAGTATTTCTCGAGCCGCCTCATGCGCCCGGTGCTGTCGCATGTGCTGAGTCAGCCGGACGGACCCGAGGTGCTGGTGGTCACCAGCCTGACCCTCAACGGCTGGATCGAGCGCGTGGCGCTGGGCAACAACCGCGACCGGCTGATCCGGGCCTTGCGGCGAAAGGACGGCTTCGGCCGGCTGCGCGTGTGCCATGCGGCCACGGTGCGAGACGAAGCCGTGCACGAAATCTTCCTGCACTCCAAGTTGATCGTCGTCGACGACGTCTTCCTGCGCATCGGCTCGGCCAATCTCAGCAACCGCTCGATTGGGCTCGACACCGAATGCGACATCGGCTTCGAGGCCGAGAATGCCGTGACGCGTCAGGCCATCGCGAATGTTCGCAATCGTCTGTTGGCCGAGCATCTCGGCAGCGATGCCGAGACCGTGCGAGCAACGATCGCCGCCGAAGGCTCGCTACTGAAGGCGGTCGATCGCCTGACCATCGGAGAACGCCAGCTCCGGCCGCTCGCGGCGATGGACGACGACGGACCGGTGCGCTCGGTGCCGGGCACGCGGTTCCTCGATCCCGTTGCGCCCTTCGGATCGGCCGGGTGGTGGTGGCCCAAATGATCCGTCAGGCCCGGGCTTCTGCGCGGCGCGGCCCTTTGAGCCGCCACTTCGCTTCGGTGACGGCGAAGAGCACGGCGCCGATCGCCAGCGGCACCAGGAAATAGACGAAGCGGAACACCAGGAGAGCGCCGATCACCTTCTCCTGCGGCAGGAGAAACATCACCACCGCCTCGATGACGCCGAGCCCGCCGGGAACGTGGGCGATGACGACGCCGGTGTTGGCCAGCACGTAGACCGTGATCGCCGACAGATAGGGCACGTCCGCCACGCCCAGCAGCGCCTGGTGAAGACAGGACGCGGCAAAGGTGAAGTTGATCGTGCCGACCACGATCTGGCCGCAGGCCAACTTGAAGGTCGGCATCTCGATCGACCAGCGCCAGAGCGTCAGGCGACGGCGAACCGTCGCCGCAATCAGCAGAAACAGCGCGCTGCCGCCGAGGCAGGCGAGGCCGAGAGCGATCGCCAGCGTCTGCGACAGCCCCATGATCTTGGAGGCCAGATCCGGTTTGAGCAGGATCGCGATGCCGCCCAGCGTCGCCAGCCCGAGGCCGACCGTCATGCCGGAGAAGAGCACGATGCGCGCGGCGTCGCCCAGCGAAACGCCCCAGCGCGAATAGAACCGGTATCGAATGGCCCCGCTGCTGACGCCGGCGAAGCCGATCGAATGCCCGAGAGACAGCGCGACGAAGGATGCGAGCGCGATCTTGGGGTAGGGGATTTTGTGGCCGACATAGCGGATCGCCAGATAGTCGAAGCCGGTCAGCGTTGCGTAGCTCGCCAGCGCGAACAGGCCGGCCAGGGCGAGATGCGACAGCGGAAAGGATGTGACCGACTGGGTGAGTTCGTCCAGGCTGTATTGGCCGAGCGTGCGCGCCAGCAGGAAAGCGGCGACGGCCAGACCGGCCACGAGGCCGATGCGGGTGAGCCAGACGCGCGTGCCGGCCCGTTTGCGAGGGTGATCGCGGCGGGGTTCGAGATCTGCGGCAGGGCGGTCGACGGAGGGTACGCTATCCAATGACTTCTCCTACCAACGGCGTGGCGGTTCTGGGCGTCGGCGGCGCGTCGACCAGGTCCAGATCCACGACCAGCGGCAGATGGTCGGAGGCGATGCGTGCCAGCGGCGTGCGCACGACCTCGACCGCACGAATGTTGATCGGACCGCGTGAAAAGGCGTGGTCCAGGCGCAGCAACGGGAAACGGCTGGGAAAGGTTGCCTGACCGCGCCGCGGGCCAAGCGTCAGGCGGGCGTCTGCAAGGGACTCGGCCAGGCGGCGATAGGCCAGAGAGCGCGGCAGGGCGTTGAAATCGCCGATCAGCAGCACCGGATCGACGCACCTCGGCGACCCAAGCCAGCCCGTTCCCAGCAGCGCCTCCACCTGCGCCAGCCGCTCGCGCCGGTCGAGGCCGAAATGGGTGTTGATCACTTGGAGTTGTCCACTTCCGGTCGCGACCTCCACCCAGATCGCGCCGCGCGGTTCCAGACGCGGCTTGTGCCGGAGGCCGGGAAGAGGTCCGGCCTTGACCAGACGAGACGGCGCTTTGGTCAGAATCGCGTCGCCGTAGCGCTCATCGTCCACTTCCAGAGCCGGATGGAAATGCACGGTCATTCCGAGCCTCTCGCCGATCTCGTGCGCCTGGTCGCTAAAGCCGGTGCGCTTTCGCCCGACATCGACCTCCTGCAGACCGATGATATCGGCGTGGCAGTCCGAAATGACGTCGGCAATGCGTTTCACGTCATGGCGCCGGTCGGTCCCGATGCCGGAGTGGATGTTGTAGGAGACGACGCGAACCCCGACAGCCATCAAACCAGCGCCCTGGGAAGACGAAAACCCCCGTCCTCCAGGCGCCACATGTGTTGCCGGTCGATTCCGCTCTGCCAGCCCGCCATCTCGATCTCCGTTTCGGTCGTCCGATTGCGAACGACCGCGTCGACGGACGGGTTCCGCGGGCGCCGCGCGCTAAAGGATGCCTTTCACCCGTGCGTGGTAAAGCAGGATGATCGTCTTGGCGTCGCGGATCTCGCCATGATCGATCATCGTCAGCGCCTCGTCGAAGCCGACCTCGATCAGTTCGATATCCTCCGCTTCTTCGATGGCGCCGCCGCCGTCGTAGCGGCGACGACCGGCCTCGATCTCGGCCAGAAAGAAGAACAGCCGCTCGGTCACCGAACCGGGGCTCATGAAGATGTCGAAGACGGGCGTCACGCGCTCGACGTGATAGCCGGTTTCCTCCTTCACCTCCTTGATGATCGCGTCGGCCGGCGCCAGCCCGTTGTCGAGCAGGCCGGCCGCGGCTTCGATCATCATGCCGTCGGGCTGTCCGTTGACATAGGCGGGAAGCCGGAACTGGCGCGTCAGCGCGACGACGCGCGTCTCCGGGTCGAACAGCAGGATCGCCACGCCGTTGCCGCGATCGTAGGCCTCGCGGCTGGTCACCTGCCAGTCGCCGTCGCGGCGCCGCTGGGCGAAGGTATATTTGCGCAAGGTGTACCACGCGTCGGACAGCGTCTCGGCACGTTCCAGGCGGACATGATCGGCGTCGCCAGGCCACGGGGCTTCGGTGGGCTTCACGAACGGTACTCCATCAAGACAGTCGGAAAAGCGAAGAGGGGCATAGCGAACGCGGCCGAACAGCCGGACAGGGCTTCAGCGACGCTCGGGCCGCCAGCGCCAGATCCTGCTCTCCTTGAAGTCGGCGTCCTCCAATACCCGCGTCGTCGGCACGCTGTAGCATGCCATCTGCTCCAACCGATCGCCAGGACAATAGGCGCGGCCGGGGTCTCCCACCAGAATTTCGAGCCCGTCATGCGAAAGCCGGTCGAACCAGGGAACGAGCGCGGCACTCATCGCCCGGTCGAAAAACACGTCGCCGGCGACGAGGAGGTCGGCCTCGACCGCACGGCCCACGATATCGGCGACCAGAATTTCCACCGTCGCCCGGTTCAAGGCGGCGTTCATCGCGATCGCCTCGCGACAGAAGGGATCGATGTCGACGGCGGTCACCCGGGCCGCGCCCGCTCTGGTCGCGGCGAACGCTACGAGGCCCGAGCCGGAGGCGAAGTCCAGCACCCGTCGCCCTTCCACCCGGTTCGCATGATCGAGCAGATAGCGGGCGAGCGCCTGGCCGCCGGCCCAGGCAAAAGCCCAGAAGGGCGGCGGCACACCCATCTCGTCGAGTTCGGCCTCGGTCTTCAGCCAGAGGCCGTGTGCCTCCTCGGCCAGATGCAATGCGATCTCCGGGATCAGCGGCGGCACGGATATTTGAGTGTTGGCGAGGATGAACGCGCGAGATCGGTCGCGATCGAGCCGGCTTGTCGCTGCTTGATCTTGGCGATCATCGCTTGTCCTGCAGTCGCTTGCTCTCGTGCTGGAGGTCATCGATCAGCTTGGAGGCTTCGGCCTTGGTCAGCGAGCCGTCGTATTCGTGTCCGGTCTCCTCACACAGGGTCTCCAGATAGGAGGCCTGAGCGCCGGTCATCGGCTCGCCGCCGGTGGTCCAGGAATCGGGGTCCTTCTCGGTATTCGAATTCGCTGCGGTCTTGGGGTTGCCGGTGTCCATTGGGAAGCTCCATCGTCGGGATGTTCCTAAAATGTTCACGGTCGAGGAATCGTTCCCCAGCCCCCAGCCCCCAGCCCCAACCTTATTTCATCACCTTGGCCGGATCGAGCCCGCCCATTTCGCAGATGGTTCGGAACTCCTCGTCCTCGACCGGCTGCACCGACAGGCGCGAGTTGTTGACGAGCACCATGTCCTTCAGCTTCGGCTCGGCCTTGATGGCGTCGAGCGTCACCGGGTTCGGCACCGCGCAGACGGCCTTGATGTCGACGCACTCCCACTTCGGATCGTCGGTGCTCGAATCGGGATGCGCCGTCGCGGTGACCTCGACGATGCCGACCACCGCCTTGCCTTCGTTGGAGTGATAGAAGAAGCCGCGCTCGCCCACCTTCATGGCGCGCATGAAATTGCGCGCCTGGTAGTTGCGCACGCCGTCCCACTCCTGGCCGGCCTCGCCTTTGGCCTTCTGCTTGTCCCAGGACCAGCTGGAGGGTTCCGACTTGTAGAGCCAATAAGCCATCGCGCCAGCTCCTTTACGCGGCGTCCGGGTTCTTCACGGTCCATTTCCATGGTCGGATGGTCACCGAGGAAAAGACGCCGGCCTTGGCGTAGGGGTCGGCATCGGCGATGGCCCGGGCCGCCGCTTCGTCCTCGGCCTCGATCATCACCAGGCTGCCGTTCGGCTTGCCGTCGTCACCCAGGAAGGGACCGGCGAATTTGACGCTGTCCCCGAGCTTGGCGAGGTGGGCGAGATGATCCTCGCGGTTGGCGGCGCGCAGCGCGCCTGACTCGGGCTTGTCATTGCAGAGGAGGGCGAAGAGCACGGGGAGGTCCTTTCTACTCGAATTCTCGTTTCAGCGGTCGGGCGAGCAGTGTCTGCATGGCCTCGTCCACCGTGGTGCGCCCTGCGACGAGGGCGGCGACGATATGGATGATCGGGGCGTCGATGCCGCGTTCTTCCGCTAATTGGGCGGCGATCTCGGCCGAATGGACGCCCTCGGCGAGCTTGAGCCCGGCGACGGCGTTGCCGCGCCCCAGCGCGAAACCGAAGGAGAAGTTGCGCGATTGCGCGCTGGAGCAGGTCAACACCAGGTCGCCGAGGCCGGAGAGCCCCATCAGCGTTTCGGCACGGCCCCCCAGCGCTTCGCCGAGGCGGCGCAGCTCCACGAAGCCACGCGTGGTGAGCGCGGCGGCGGCCGAGGCGCCAAGGCGCCGTCCGGCAACGGCGCCGACGGCGATCGCCAGCACGTTCTTCAGCGCGCCGCCGGCCTCGACCCCCGCCAGATCGTCGGAGGCATAGCAGCGCAGCGTCTCGGTCGAAAGCGCGACGGTCAGCCGGTCGGCCAAGGCCAGTTTGTCGGCCGCAACGGTCACGGCCGTCGGCAGGCCCGCCGCGACATCGACGGCAAAGCTCGGGCCCGACAAGACGGCAGGCTGCGCCCGCGGAATTTCCTCGCGCAGGATGTCGGCGGGGAAGCGCCCGGTGCCCTGCTCGATGCCTTTGGCGCAGAGCACGAGGGGGCAGCCGACCGGCACCAGCGGCGCGAGGTCGCGCGCCGCCGCCCTGAGCGTCTGCGTCGGGACCACCAACAGCGCGCGATCGACGCCAGCCAGCGCCGCGACAGGATCGTCGGTGGCCTTCAGCGTCTGCGGCAGGGCCACTCCCGGCAGATAGGCTGGGTTCTCGTGGCGGTCGTTGATCGCCGCGACCGTGCCGGCATCGCGCGCATAGAGAGACACGGTTTCGCCGGCCCGCGCATAGAGCGCAGCGAGCGCGGTGCCCCAGGCGCCGCCGCCGATCACCGCAAGGGCGCTCATGCCTTGGCTCCCCGCCGGCCGAAACCGACCTTCGGCGCAGCCGTCTCATCCAGCGGCCAGCGCGGCCGCACCGGCGCCTCCAAGCCGTCCGTCATCCCGGCCTCCAGCCGTTCGAGCCCGGCATGGGCGATCATTGCGGCGTTGTCGCCGCAGAGCCTCAGGGGCGGCGCGACCAGCCGCACGCCATGCTCATGGCAGGCGGCGTCGAGAGCGGCGCGGATCGCCTGATTGGCGGCGACGCCCCCGGCCACCGCCAGAACCGGGTCGGCCAGGTCCGGCATGTCGTCGCGAAAGCGGTGGAGCGCCCGGCGCACCCGGTCGGCGACGCTGTCGGCGGCGGCGGCCTGGAAGCTGGCGCAGAGATCGGAAACATCTGCTTCGCTCAGCGGCGCGATATCCATCGCGGCCTGGCGTAGCGCCGTCTTCAAGCCGGAAAAGGAGAAGTCGAGGCGCGGATTGCCCTTCAGCGGTCGCGGCAGAGCGAAGCGGCGGGGATCGCCCGCCGTCGCGGCGCGCTCGACGCTGGGGCCGCCCGGATGCGGCAGGCCGAGGAGCTTGGCCGCCTTGTCGAAAGCCTCGCCCAGCGCGTCGTCGATGGTCGTGCCCCAGCGCTCGTAGCGCCCGAGTTCGCGAACCAGCAGGATCTGCGTGTGCCCGCCGGAGACCAGAAGCACGAGATAGGGATAGGCGACGCCGTCGGTGAGCCGAGGCGTCAGCGCGTGACCCTCCAGATGGTTGACGCCGATGAACGGCAGGCCGCGCGCCGCCGCGAGCGCCTTGCCGGTCATGGCGCCGACGATCAGCCCGCCGATCAGGCCGGGGCCGAGGGTGGCGGCCACCGCGCCGAGATCCTCGAAGCCGAGGCCCGCCTCGTCCAGCGCTGCGCGGACGATGCCGTCGATCGCTTCCACATGCGCGCGCGCCGCGATCTCGGGGACGACGCCGCCGAAGGCCGCATGCTCCTCGATCTGGCTGAGGACGACGTTGGAAAGGATCGCCGTCGCGCCGGTCCCGTCGCGCCCGACGATGGCCGCAGCCGTTTCGTCGCAGCTCGTCTCGATGCCGAGAACCGGCCGGCGTTCGGAGCCGGAGCCGGGAAAAGCGGGCGAAGCCAAGGGCGCACCATCCTCTTTGCATTGCGCGCGTCGTCGATCCGCCTTAGAGCCGGGGCTCGATGCCGGAAGCGGCACGTGTCGTCCAGTTGGGTAGCAAAGGGTTCCTTCATGACGCAATCGAAACCGATCGTCATCGGCACCAGAGGCAGCCAATTGGCTCTCGCTCAGGCGCACGAGGTTCGCTCGCGCCTGATGACCGCGCATGGGTTGGGCGAATCGGACTTTCATATCGAGGTGGTTTCCACCTCCGGCGACCGCATTCAGGATCGCTCGCTTGCCGAGGTGGGGGGCAAGGGTCTCTTCACGAAGGAGATCGAAGAGGGGCTGGCCTCCGGCCGGATCGATCTGGCCGTCCATTCGTCCAAGGACATGCCGACGATCCTTCCCGAGGGGTTGGTCCTGTCGGCCTTCCTGCCGCGCGAAGACGTGCGCGATGTCCTGATCGGGCGCACCGCCGGGACGATCGCCGAATTGCCGGCCGGTGCGGTTGTCGGCACCGCCTCGTTGCGCCGTCAGGCCCTGGTGAAGCGCCTGCGGCCCGATCTGGAGGTGGCGACGTTCCGGGGCAACGTACAGACCCGTCTGAGGAAGCTGGAGGCCGGCGAGGTCGACGCGACGCTGCTCGCCATGGCCGGGCTGAAACGCCTGGCGATGGAAGAGGCGGCGACCGAGGTCCTGGCCATCGAAAGCTTTCCGCCGGCGCCGGGGCAGGGCGCGATCTGCGTCGAAAGTCGGGCCGACGATCGGACGATCTCGGAGCTGGTGCGCGCGATCGACCACGCCGAGACGCGGATCGCTCTCACCGCCGAGCGCGCCTTTTTAGCCGAACTCGACGGATCCTGCCGCACGCCGATCGCCGCGCATGCCACCATCTCCGGCACCGTCATGACGCTGCATGGCATGATCCTGTCGCCCGATGGGACCCGCGTCCATGAAACGCGGCGCACCGGAGTGATCGAGGATGCCGAGCTGCTCGGACGAGGGGCCGCCAGCGCCGTTCTGGCGGAGGCCGGCGACGACTTCTTCGCGAGCTGGGGCCGGTAAACGGTAAACGGGCGGGCGGAGCGGGCGATGACGCGGGTCCTGATCCTGCGATGCCGGGAAGACGCCGAACGGACGGCGCGCGAGGTCGCCGCGCGGGGCCATCAGCCGCTGATCCTGCCGACGGAAGAGATCGTGCCGCTCGGCAGCGCGCCGCCGGTCCGGAACGTGGCGGGCTTCATCGTCACCAGCGCCAATGCCGTCGCGCCGCTGGCCGCCGCCTTTCCTGCCGACCCGAGGCCGCTTCTTGCCGTCGGCGAGACCACGGCCGCCAGAGCGCGGGAAGCCGGCTTTGCCGCGATCGAGACCGGCCGCGGCCGGGCGGCAGATCTGGTCGAACAGGCCCGCGAACTCGCACAGGCCGTCGGCGGGCCGCTTCTTTATGCCGCCGGGCGGGTACGGCGCCCCGATCTGGAGACCGGCCTGGCCGAGCGCGGCACGCCGGTGCATGTCTGGGAAGTCTACGACACCAGGCCGCTCCGGCCCGATCCGGCGGAGACCGCCCAGGCCCTGGGCGGCGGGCCGCCGGATGCCGTGCTGCTTCTGTCGGCTGGTCAGGCCGAAGCCTATGCATGGCTCGCCGGCGAGGCCGCGTCTCTGTTCCGCCCGCCGCCGCGCCTGCTTTGCCTGTCGGCGCGAATCCGCGACGCGCTGCCGCAGCCAATGCACGCTCAAGCGCTTGTTTCGCGCGTGCCGAGGCTTTTCTCGCTTTTCGATTGTTTTCTATAACCTAGTTTCCGGAATCGACGGCCTATGGCTTGCAGGTGGACCGGGAGCGCCCCATTGATGGACGCGCGACCGGGGACATCGGCGAATGTCAAAGGATCCGGCCCATGCAGACAAGAACGGAGTTGTCTCGATGACCACTCGTCCGCGGCGCTCGCGGCCCAAGAAGACCCAGGCCCCCACGATCGATCTGGAGGCCGAGAAGACGGCGCCCGCCGCTGCGGAGATCAGCGCGGCGAAGGACGACGAGGCCGTGAAAACTCCCGAGCCGTCTGTCGGCGACGAACCGGTGGTCGCCAAGCCCGCCCCTGCGCCGGCCGAGACGTCCGCGCCTGCAGAGACGGACGCGCCGAAGACATGGCCCGAGAGCGAGGACGGGGTGGCAGGTGACAGCCTCGCCGCCGCGAGTCCCGAGATCAGCCCGGCCGCCGAGCCGTTGAGCGCGGACGAAGCGGCGGAGGTTGTAGCCTCTCCCACGGCTCCCGAGGAAGAGGAGGCCGTCGCCGGGCCGCGCGAGTTTGCCGAGGACGAAGGCCTGAAGACCGATTCCGACCATGGCTACGGCGCGATTTCCGAGGAAGACGAGGCGTTGATTCTGGCGGCTGCGCATCCCCAGCCGGCCAGGGACGACGATCCGGGTTTTGCGCCGGTCCCGCCGGCAGCCGAGCCGGCCGGGTCGGGTTTCGGCCCGGCGCTCGCGGCCGGGCTTGCGGGAGCGATCATCGCCCTGATCCTGGGTGGCTTCCTGCAATATGCCGGCGTTCTGCCATCCGTCGGCGTCGAGGAGCCGCAGTTTTCGGAAGGCGAGTTCGCACGGCCTGCCGATGTCGAGCAGGTCTCCCATGAGGTGGAAAATCTGCGCGCCGATCTCGAACAGGTACGCTCGGCGCAGGCCGCCGGCGGCGACGCCGCCGCAGCCGCCTCGGGCCGCCTGGGCGATTTCGAACAGCGGATCGCCGCGCTGGAGCAGAACGCCGGCGGAGGCGGCCAGGACGATGCTCTCGCCGCCCTGCAGCAGGCCGACCAGCAGACGCAGACGGCGATCGACGAGGTGCGCCAAACGGCCGAAGCAACGCGCCAGCAGGTGAGCGACCTTCAATCCTCGATCGATGCGGCCAGTAGCGCCGCCCAACAGGCCCAGACGACGGCGCAGGCCGCCCAGGCTGCCGCCGATCAGGCGAGCCAGAGTGCCTCCAAGGTGGAACAGCGCGTCGCCGCCCTGGACGCGAGCAACGCGAATGCGCGGATCGCCTTGTCGGCGGCCGCCCTGAAAGCCGCGATCGACCGGGGCGATCCCTTCATGTCGGAGCTGGAGACCTATGCCGCGGCGGCGGGCAGCGACGATTCCGTCGCGCAATTGCGCGATTTCGCCGCCGCGGGCGTGCCGACAGAGCAGGATTTGGTGACCCAGTGGCCGGATGTTCAGGAAAAGATCGCCGCGGCCATCCGCCCGTCGGGGCCGGATGTCGGCATCGGCGATCAGGTCTTGTCCGGGCTGAAGGGGCTGGTCGCGGTCCGTCCTGAGGGAGAGCCCGCTCCGGCCGCGGAAGCTGGCGGCGACGTGTCGGTGCTGGCGCGGCTCGACCAGGCGATGGCGGCGCGCGATCTGGGCGCCTGGCTGCGCACCTGGGAAACGCTGCCGCATGCCGGCCAGACGGCGAGCGCGGATTTCGCGACGGCGGTGCGCTCGCGCCTGGCCGCCAACGAAGTGGCCGGATCGGCGCTGAACACGGCGCTGGGCTCGGCGCGGACGGCAGGGTGAGGATCTGACATGTTGCGTATTCTGACCTTCTTCCTCGTCGTCCTGGCTGCCGGCCTCGGCTTCGCCTGGCTCGCGGACAATCCGGGCGACGTCGCGCTGACCTGGCAGGGCCAGCATGTGGAGACGAGCTTCCTGGTCTTCATCATCGTTGAGCTCCTGCTCATCGCGGCCGTTCTGGTCGTCGTCTGGCTGGTTCTGGCGTTCCTGCGCACGCCGGGCGCCGTCAGCGGCTTCTTCCGGCGGAGGCGGCGCGATCGCGGCTATTCCGCATTGTCCTCGGGCATCCTGGCGGCCGGCGCCGGCGACGCCGCCCTGGCGCGCCGCATGAGCAAGCGCAGCGAAAAGCTGCTGGGCAATCGGCGCGAACCCCTGGTCCGCTTCCTGGATGCCCAGACCGCGATGATCGAGGGCGATCACCAGCGCGCCCACGCGGTCTTCGAGACGATGGAACGCGAGCCCGAAACCCGCCTCCTGGCCCTGCGCGGGCTCTACCTCGAGGCCGAGCGGCGCGGCGACGAGGCGGCGGCTCGCCATTATGCCGAACGCGCCGCCCGGATCGCCCCGCATGTGCCTTGGGCCGGCGGTGCCGTGCTGGAGGCCAAGTCGATCGAGGGCGACTGGGACGGCGCGCTGGCGATCCAGGAGGCCCAGCAGGATTCGCGGATGATCGGCAGCGACGAGGCCAAGCGGTTGCGCGCGGTGCTGTTGACCGCCAAGGCGATGGCGGTCGCCGATGCCGACCCGACGACGGCCAAGAACGCCGCGATCGAAGCCCACAAGCTCGCGCCCGATCTCACGCCGGCAGCGGTGACGGCCGCGCGCGCTCTGATCCGGCTCGGCGACCTCAAGCGTGGCGCCAAGATCCTGGAACGCGCCTGGACGGCCAATCCGCATCCTGAGATCGCCGATGCCTATGTGCACGCGCGCCTCGGTGATTCCACCTCGGAGCGGTTGAAGCGGGCGAAGACGCTGCAATCGTTGCGTCCCAACCACGTGGAGGCCTCGCTGGCCGTCGCTCACGCGGCGCTCGATGCGCAGGACTTCGCGCTGGCGCGGGAGGAGGCGATGGCGGCCGCGCGGATGGAGCCGCGAGAAAGCGTGTTCCTGCTGCTCGCCGACATCGAGGAAGCCGATGGCGGCAACGAAGGTCGCATGCGCGAATGGCTGGCACGCGCCGTCCGTGCGCCGCGCGATCCGGCCTGGACGGCCGATGGCGTCGTGGCCGATGAATGGGCGCCGATTTCGCCGGTCACCGGGCGCCTCGATGCCTTCGAGTGGAAGGTGCCGGTGCAGCGCCTGGGCGGAGACGCGGCGGTTGAGATCGACGATCTCGGCGAGCCGGGGGCGCTGGTGGAGCACGAACCGGCCGCGCCTGCCCTGGTTGCCGAAGAGGACGAAACGGCGGTCGACGCGGATGCCGAGATCGTCGAGGCTCCGGCTTCTCCCCAGGTCAATGGCGGCAATGGCGGGGACGACACTGTCGTGGCGGACGACAAGCCGGCTCAGGCTGACGTCGCAGCCGCGTCGGCGATGCCTGACGATCCGGGTGTATCACGGAGGAGAGAGCCGGCGGAGGATGGCGAGCAGAACGGCCGGTTCCGGCTGTTTTGATGGCGATGTTCGCTGATCGCTTCAAGGATTTCCTGCGGACACTGAGCGGCGACGATGCGCGGCCGAGCGGTCCGGGCGGAGACGATCCGCGCGTGGCCGCTGCGGCGCTGCTCTATCATGTGAGCAGCGCCGATGGCACGGTGAGCCCCCAGGAGCGCACGCGGTTGCGGGCCGCATTGGCCGAGGAGTTCGGGCTGGACGAGGGCGAGACGGACCTCGTTGCCGCGGCGGGGCGGGAGGCCGATGCCGAGGCTGTCGATCTCTTTTCGTTCACGAGCGTCTTGATGAACCATCTTGACGAGGACGCGCGAGTCCGATTCGTTGAGCTGCTTTGGGAAGTGACCTATGCCGACGGGGAGGTTCACGAACTCGAAGACAACCTGATCTGGCGCATCTCGGACCTCTTGGGCGTTTCGACCCGCGACAGGATGTTGATGAAGCAGCGAGCCGCCAGACACAGCAAAGACAGCTGAGGCTCATGGACAATCCGATCAGCAAGAGCGCGATCGAAACACTCGAAGAGTCCGCCGCCCGGACGCACTACATCCTCGAAGGCCGGACCGATCCGCGCCCCGTTCTGATCGTCCTGCACCAGGAGACGTCGACCTGTGGCCGCGTCGGCCAGATCCTGCAGAGATGCGGCGTCGCCCTCGACATTCGTCGCCCGGTGATCGGCGACCGATTGCCGGAAACGCTGGACGATCATCGCGGCGCCATCGTCTTCGGCGGCCCGCCCAGCGCCAACGATCCGGACGCCTATATCCGCGGCGAGATCGACTGGCTCGACGTGCCCCTCGTCGAGGATCGGCCGTTTCTCGGCATCTGCCTGGGCGCCCAGATGCTGGTCAAGCATCTCGGGGGAGAGGTCGGCCCGCACGCCGAGGGGCTCGTGGAGATCGGCTATTATCCGCTCAAGTCCACGACCGAGGGGCGGCGCCTGATGCCGCATTGGCCGGAGATGGTCTACCAGTGGCATCGCGAGGGTTTCTCGCTGCCATCGGACGCCACGCTGCTCGCCACCGGCGAACGCTTTCCCCATCAGGCGTTCCAATACGGCCGGGCAGCCTTCGGGGTGCAGTTCCACGCCGAATTGACGCTGGCCATGGTGCATCGGTGGACGACGCGCGGCCACGAGCGCCTAGCCTTGCCGGGCGCCCAGAAGCGGCGCCAGCATTTCGACGGTCGTGCCGTCTACGACGCGCCTGTCAAGCGGTGGCTGGGCGAATTCCTGGTGCGCATCTTCGGCGAGCCCGCCAAGGCGGAATAGCGCCGGGCTGCTCCGGCTCGTCAGACGCGCCCGGCGAGATGGCGTGCCTTGCGCAGTTCGGGAAACAGCTTGGCCCACAGGGCCGCGACGCCGATCGTCGCCGCGCCGCCGAGGACGACCGCCGGCACCGCTCCCAGCCATGCGGCCATCAGCCCGGCACGGAATTCGCCGAGCTCGTTGGATGCGCCGATGAAGACCATGTTGACGGCGTTCACGCGGCCGCGCACGTGGTCGGGGGTCCAGAGCTGCATCAAGGTTTCGCGGACATAGACGCTGATCATGTCGGACGCGCCCATCAGGGCGAGCGCGGCGATCGACAGCCACGGCCACCGCGACAGGCCGAAGACCACGATGAACGCTCCGAACAGCGCGACGAAGGCGAACATGATGATGCCAGCGTGGTCCTTGACCGGATGGCGGGTGAGCCAGATCACCATGCCGATCGCGCCGATGCCGGGGGCCGCGCGCAGCAGGCCGAGCCCCCACGGACCGACATCCAGGATGTCGCGGGCGTAGACCGGCAGAAGTGCGACCGCGCCGCCGAGAAGCACGGCGAAGAGGTCGAGCGAGATCGCGCCCAGCACGACCTTTTCCGTCCAGACATAGCGAAAGCCCGCGACCACGGTGGCCAGGCTCTTGGCCTCGCCGGTGTGTCGCTGCGCCGGCGCGGGAATGCTGATCACCAGCGCGGCGGCCGCAAAGAACAACACCAAGGCCGTGCCGTAAGCTGCCTCGGGCGACACGCCGTAGAGCAGACCACCGGTCACCGGGCCGACGATCGAGGCGATCTGCCAGGACGACGAGTTCCAGGCGATCGCGTTGGCAAGTTGGTCCGTCCCGACCAGATTGACGACCAGGGATTGGGAGGCCGGCCCGAAAAAGGCGCGTGCAATGCCGAAGACTACGAGGATCGCGAAGACGGGCAGCGGCGAGGTGAGGCCGCGAAGGGTCAGAACGAGGAGGGCGACCGCGCCCAATCCCTCGATGAGCACGGCGATACCCATGATGATGCGGCGCGGATAGCGGTCCGCGACAGCGCCGGTGACGAGCACGAGAAGGAGCGAGGGGAGGAATTGGCAGAGGCCGACCAGCCCCAGGTCGAACGGATCGCGGGTCAGATCGTAGATTTGCCAGCCGACCGAGACGGCCGTGATCTGCACCGCGAACGCGGCAAAGAGACGGCCGAGCCAGTAGCGCAGAAACCGGCTGTTGCGGAACGTGGCGAAACGGTCCGCGGTGGGACTGGATCCCGGCTCGGGTGCCGGGCGACCGGATTCGGTCGGGTCGACGTCGTTCAAAGCTGTTCGCCTCGCGGATACCGAGCGCCGGCTCGCTCACACGCCCGGCCGCGCAGGTGCTGTCGTTGCTTCATTTCGGTCACGGGCCGCCCAAGATGGCAGGCATACCCCGCGCACCATGATCAGTGGTTGCTTTTTGCCCAGTCGACCTGCTCGGGCAAGTCCTCTTTCGCGTCGATCCGCGGCGCCTGCGTCATTTGTGATCAAATGCAACCGTAGCCCGATAGTACTAATATGTTAGTTTTCCAAAAGTCGCCATAGGATCAAGGAAGGAAGCATCATGGTCAGGCGTGTTGCGTGGACGGGAGCCATGGCAATGGCGCTCGTGCTGTTGGGAAACGCGGCGAACGCGCAAGGGTACGAAACCAAACCGATCACCGAAGGCAATCTGCCGGCGTTCTACGAAGCGCTGAAGGCCAAGATGACGTTTCCGTTGTCCTATGAGGCAACCGGTGGCGAGCTTCAGGCATGGCACGACAAGGCACTGGCCAAGGCCGAAGAGATCATCCTGCCGACCGAGGACGCGACGCCCTATCAGCCCGAAGTCATCGACGAGATCGACCGCGGCACCTATGTGGCGCGGCGCGTCGTGTTCAACGTGACGGCGGAAAGCCGGGTCCTTGGTCTCGAACTCGTGCCGAAGGGAGAGGGGCCGTTTCCGGCGGTGCTGATGCTGCACGACCACGGGTCCAAGTTCGACATCGGCAAAGAGAAGTTCATCGAGCCCTGGTACGACGACGCCCGCCTCGAGTCAGCTCAGGCGTGGGCCGACAAGTTCTTCACCGGCCGGTTTCCCGGCGACGTCCTGGCGGAGCGCGGCTATGTGGTCTTCGCCACCGATGCGCTGGGATGGGGAGACCGGGAGGGCAACGGCTACGAGGCCCAGCAGGCGCTCGCCAGCAACATGTTCGGGCTAGGCAGTTCGCTCGCCGGGCTGGTCGCGTTGGAAGACAAGCGCGTCGCCGAATTCCTCGCGGAGCAGCCGGAAGTCGATAGCGATCGGCTCGCTGTCGTCGGCTTTTCGATGGGTGCGTTTCGTGCCTGGCAGGTCGCCGCACTCTCCGACGCCGTCAAGGCGGCCGTGGTCGACTGCTGGATGGTTTCGATGCCGGGGCTGATGGTTCCCGGAAACAACACTCTGCGCGGCCAGTCCGCCTTCTATCTCTCGCATCCGATGCTCGGGCGCTATCTCGACTTCCCGGATGTAGCGAGCCTGGCCGCGCCGAAGCCGATGCTGTTCTTCGACGGAGAGGACGATCCCCTGTTCCCCACGGCATCCGTCGAAGCCGCCTTCGGCAAGATGAAGGGCGTGTGGAAGACGTATGGAGCCGAAGACAAGATCCAGACGCGGCTATGGCCGGGGCTCGGCCACACCTTTGTCGCCGAGATGCAGGACGCCGCCTTCGATTGGCTCGACGACAAGATGAAGAAATAGAGCGCCGATATGCCGAGAGCCGCCCAAGGGCGGCTCTCATCGTGATTCTGCCATCAAAACGACAGTCTCGTTCCCGCCCGTCGATGTCAGGCGAGAAAATCCTCGCGGGCCGGGCTGAAGACGTCGATCAACGTACCGGCTTCGAGCACCGTGCAGCCGTGCTTGGCGTTGGGCGGCATGATCAGGGAGTCGCCGGCGCCGACCTGCTTCTTCTCACCCTCGACGTCGAACTCGAAGCGTCCCGAGCGGACATAGGTCGCCTGGACATGGGGGTGGGAATGCTGTGGGCCCCAACCGCCCTCGCTGAATTCGACCTCGACCACCATCATGTCCGGGGTGTGGGTCAGGATGCGCCGGCGCGCCTTGCCTTCAACCTCGAGCCAATCGGTCGGATTTGCGCTGCTCATCGTCATGCTCCCTGCTACATCACCGCGCCGATCTGCCACGGAACGAACTCGGAGTCACCATAGCCGAGCAGTTCCGACTTGGTGCGCTGGCCCGAGGCCGTGGCGATCATGAGATCCAAAATTTGCGACCCCTTCTCCTCCAGCGATACGCCGTCGAGAATATCGCCGCAGTTGATGTCCATGTCGTCCTGCATGCGGGCGTAGAGGTCGGAGTTGGTCGCGAGTTTCAGCGACGGCGCCGGCTTGCAGCCGAAGGCCGATCCGCGTCCCGTCGTGAACGCGATCATGTTGGCGCCGCTGGCGACCTGGCCGGTCGCCGACACCGGATCGTAGCCGGGCGAATCCATGAAGACGAGGCCGTGCCGGTCGATCGCCTCGGCATATTGATAGATGCCGGCGAGCGGGCTCGATCCCGACTTGGCGACGGCGCCGAGAGACTTCTCCAGAATGGTGGTCAGGCCGCCCGCCTTGTTGCCGGGCGACGGGTTGTTGTCCATCTCCTGGTTGTTCTTGGCGGTGTACTCCTCCCACCAGTCGATGCGGGCGCGCAGCGTGTCGGCGAGACTTGGATCGATCGCACGGCGCAGCAACAGGTGCTCGGCGCCATAGATCTCCGGGGTCTCCGAGAGGATCGCGGTGCCGCCTTCGGCCACCAGCATGTCGGCGGCGATGCCGAGCGCCGGATTGGCGGTGATGCCGGAATAGCCGTCCGAGCCGCCGCACTGCAGGCCGACAGTCAGCTGCGACAGCGGCGCCGGCCGGCGTTCGGCGCGGTTGGCGACGGCCAAGAGATCGCGCACGGCTTCGAGCCCGGCCTCGATGGTGCGCCGCGTGCCGCCCGTCTCCTGGATCGTCATCGTGCGGAAGCGATCGCCTTCCTCGATGCCGTAGTGCTCCTTGAGGCGCGGAATCTGAAACACCTCGCAGCCCAGGCCGACCAGCAGCACGCCCGCGAGATTGGGATTGTTGGCATATCCCCACTGGGTCCGTTCGAGAACGTCGTGGCCGTCGCCCTTGTTCGACATCCCGCAGCCGGTGCCGTGGACGAAGGAGACCACGCCGTCGACGTTGGGAAACTCGTCCATGATGGCCGAGCGGTTGGCCGCCTCGGCGATGAAACGCGCGACGCTGGCCGAACAGTTGACGCTGGTCAGGATGCCGACATAGTTGCGGGTGCCGACGCGCCCGTCCGAACGGTGAAAGCCGTCGAAGGTGCGCCCCGTCGCAGCCGGTGCCGTCCAGGCCTCGGCGGCGTTGGCCGCCAAGGCGCTGTGGTCGAAGGCAGCCATCCCGCAATTGTGGGAATGCACGTGATCGCCGGCCGCGATCGCCTGGGTCGCCGCGCCGATGATCTGGCCGAACTTGACGATATGCTCACCCTCGGCGAGCGAGCGCACCGCCATCTTGTGGCCCTTCGAGATACGGGCCCGGGCCGTCACCCCCTCGATCGTTGCGCCTTCGGGGATGGCGTCGACCGCAATCACCACATTGTCCGCCTCGTTGAGGCGCACGAAGCGGGGAAGATTGTCGCTGGTCACTTTGCAGTTCCTGTCTAAACCGTGGGGTTTCGGCCACGCCTCATCGAGGAGGCAAGGTCATTTCAGCGTCCCGAAATCAACGCGAATACATGTCCAGGTCGCAGCCGAAGATCTGATCGATCTTGATATAGGCATGCCAAAGGACGGCTGCATTGCCGCCCAATCGTCCGTCCTCGGTCCCGACGCCACAGGCGAAGGGCTTGTGTCTCGCCGCGCCGTCGACGGGCGATCCGAGATCGCCCGTCGTGTTCGGTGGAAGGCGCCGGCCGAGCCATCCTAGTTCCCAAGAGAATGGAAGAGGTGGGGGAGCCAGAGAGAGACGGCGGGGACGTAGGTCACCAGCATCAGCACGGCGAAGGCCGCGAAATAGAACGGCCAGATCGAGCGCACCGCCTGCAGGATCGGGATCTTGCCGACAGCGCAGCCGACGAACAGCACGGTGCCGACCGGCGGCGTGCACAGGCCGATGCCGAGGTTCAGGACCAGGATCACGCCGAAGTGGACCGGGTCCATGCCGTAGGCCGTGACCACCGGCAGGAAGATCGGCGTGGTGATGATGATCAGCGGCGACATGTCCATGAAGGTGCCGAGGAAGAGGAGGAGCACGTTCAGGAACAGGAAGATCAGGAGCGGCGAGTCGGTCATCGACTGCATAAAGGCGATGAGCTGTGCCGGCACCCGCAGATAGGCCAGCAGCCAGCCGAAGGCGGCGGCCGATCCGATGATCAGAAGCACCATGGCGGTGGTGCGCACCGCGCCGAGCGTGGCTTCGACGAAATCGCGCCATCCCATCGAGCGGTAGAGGAAGATCGTCACCAGGAGGGCATAGACGATAGCGATGCACGAGCTCTCGGTGGCGGTGAAGATGCCCGAGCGAACGCCGCCGAAGATGATGCCGATCAAAAGGATGCCGGGAATGGCACTGAATGCGGAACGCCGAATGTTGGCCCAGCCGCCGAAGGGGATCGTCGGATAGTTCCGCTTCCTGGCGACGTACCAGGCGACGGTGACCAGGGCGAGGGCGAGAAGCAGGGCGGGGATGATGCCCGCGGTGAACAGATCGGCGATCGAGATCTGGCCGCCGCCGGAGATCGAATAGATGATCATGTTGTGCGACGGCGGCATCAACAGGGCGATGATGGCCGCCAGCGACGTGATGTTGACGGCGTATTCGATATCGTAGCCGCGCGCCTTCATCTGTGGGATCATCAGTCCGCCGATGGCCGAGGCATCCGCGACCGCCGAGCCGGAGATACCGCCGAACAGCGTCGAGGCCGCGATGTTGACCTGTCCGAGACCGCCGCGGAAGTGACCCACCAGGCTGGCCGCGAGGCCGACCAGCCGGTCGGCGATCTGGCCGCGCACCATGAGGTCGCCGGCATAGATGAAGAAGGGGATCGCCATCAGCGCAAACACGCTGACGCCCGCGTTCATGCTCTGAAAGACGATCAGCGGCGGGATGTTGAGGTAGAGAACCGTGAGAAAGGAGGCGATGCCGAGGCAGAAGGCGATCGGCGTGCCGATGATCAGCATCAGGACGAAGCTGCCGAAAAGGATCCAGAGAGCCATGTCAGGCCACCGTGTCGATTTGCTGAAGATCGTTGGGATTGGACTGCTCGTCCGACGAAAAGCGCAGGACGATGCGTTCCAGTGAGAACACCGCGATCAAGAAACCTCCGATCACGGGCGGCAGATAGGTCAGGCCGGTGGGAATACCGATCGCCGGCATCGGGTCGGACCATGTGCCCGCGACCAGCCCGTAGCCGAACCACATCATGCCGAAGCCGAAACAGAGCACCAGAATGTCGCTGACGGTCATCAGGATCTTGCGCGGTCCTTCGGGCAGGCTCACCAGAAGAATGTCGAAGCCCAGATGGTAGCCCTCGCGCACGCCGATCGCGGCGCCGAGAAAGATGAACCAGCCCATCAGCACGACGGAACTCGGCTCGGTCCAGCTGGGGGAATTGTTGAGCACGTACCGTCCCCAGACCTGCCAGGCGGTGAATGCGGTCATCAGGACCAGCCCGGCGCCGGAGACCCACAGCCCTACGGTCGCGATGACGCTCAATATCTTGGAAATGGTTCGCATCGCGAAGCCCTCTTGAGAGAACGGCGGCCCGATCAAGGGGCCGCCGCATTGCACCGCGTTTGGACGCTTACTTCTGGGCGTCGCGGATCTTGTCGAGCAGATCCTTCAGCTCCGGAGTGCTGGCGTATTTGTCGTAGATCGGAGCCATCGCGTCTTGGAAGGGAGCCGTGTCGACCTCGTTGATTTCGGCCCCGGCCTCCTCGACGATCTTGCGCGACTGCTCTTCCTGCGCGTCCCAGAGCTCGCGCATCTTTTTGACCGAGTCCTTCGCCGCGTCACGCACCGCCTGCTGATCCTCCGGCGACAGCTTGTCGTAGCTGACCTTCGACATCATCAGGACTTCCGGGCACTGGGCGTGCATGTCGAGGGAATAGTACTTGGCCACCTCGTAGTGGTGGGAGGACTCGTAGCTCGGCCAGTTGTTCTCGGCGCCGTCGATCAGGCCGGTCTGCAGGCCGGAATAGACCTCGCCGTAGGCCATCGGCGTCGGGTTCGCGCCGAGCGCCTTGACCATGTCGAGGAACAGGTCGGACTGCTGAACGCGGATCTTCAGGCCGTTCATGTCGTCCAGCGTGTTGATCGCATGCTTGGAGTTGTAGAAGGAGCGCGCGCCGGAGTCGTAAACGGCCAGGCCGATATAGCCCTTCGGCTCGAAGGCCGCGAGCACCTCGTCGCCGACCGGCCCGTCCATCACCTGACGGAAGCTGTCCACCGAGGAGAACACGTAGGGCAGGCAGACGACGCTCGTCGCCGGCACGATGTTGTTCATCGGCGCGAAGCTGACGCGGTTCAGGTCGATGACGCCGAACTTGGTCTGCTCGATCGTCTCCTTCTCTTCGCCGAGCTGGTGCGAATCGAACACCTGGATCTCGATGCGGCCGTCGGTCTTTTCCTTGAGCACTTCGCCCATGTACTTGACGGCCTCGACGGTCGGATAGCCGTCGGGATGCGTGTCGGCCGAGCGCAGGACCACCTCCTGGGCCGAGGCCAGACCGATGCTCCCCACCAACGCCGTTGCGACCGTTGCGGTCGCGGTGAGCGTCTTCAAAACTCCCATGATACCCTCCATTGGATGCGGCTCAGCCGCGTTTCAGAGCTTGTAGGCCTTTTTCACCAACCGATAGGTGAGGTCCTCGGCCAATTCGTATGCTTCGTCCTCCTCGAGCCGACCGGTGTGAACGAGTTCGGCAAGGAAGGCGCAGTCCACCCGACGGGCCACGTCGTGCCGGGCCGGAATCGAGCAGAAGGCGCGGGTGTCGTCGTTGAAGCCGACCGTGTTGTAGAAGCCGGCCGTTTCCGTCACCGTCTCGCGGAAACGCTTCATGCCTTCCGCCGAATCGAAGAACCACCACGCCGGCCCGAGCTTCAGGCTCGGATAGACACCCGCCAAAGGCGCCAGCTCGCGCGAGTAGACCGTCTCGTCGAGCGTGAACAGGATGATCGAAAGGTTGGGCTCCAGCCCGACCGCATCGAGCATCGGCTTCAGCGCGGTGACGTAATTCGTCGGCTGCGGGATGTCGAAGCCCTTGTCGCGGCCGAAGCGCGCGAACATCGCCGGCGAATGGTTGCGGAACGAGCCCGGGTGAATCTGCATCACCATGCCGTCCTCGGCGCTCATCTTCGCCATCTCGGTCAGCATCTGGGCGCGGAACAGTTCGCGCTCGGCGATGCTGCCGCCGCCTTTGGAGACCGTGGCATAGAGCGTCTCGGCTTCGGCCGCCGAAAGGTTGGCCGTCGCGGCGCTCGGATGGCCGTGATCGGTCGACGTGGCACCGAAGTCGCGGAAAAAGGCGCGGCGCACGCGGTGGGCTTCCAGATAGCCGCTCCAGCTGCCGGTGTCCTGACCCGTCAGCTCGCCGAACTTGACCAGATTGGCGGCGAATCCGTCGAAGTCTGGGTCGGTCACGGCGTCCGGCCGGTAGGCGGTGAGGACACGGCCGTTCCAGTCCGACTCGCGGATCGCGCGATGCCATTTGAGATCGTCGAGCGGGCTCTCGGTGGTGGCGATCACCTCGATGTTGAAGCGCTCGAACAGGGCACGCGGCCGGAAGTCGTCACGGGCCAAGTATTCGGCGATCCGGTCATAGTAGAGATCGGCCGTCTCGGCGGAAAGGCGCACGTCGAGATCGAAAAGGTTCTGGAAAGCATAGTCCAGCCACAGCCGCGTCGGCGCGCCGCGGAACAGATAATAGTTCTCCGCAAAACGCCGCCAGATCGTGCGTCCGTCGGCCTCGACCGCCACCCCGGCAGCACCGGGCACGCCGAGGTCTTCCAGGCGTAAGCCCTGCGAGAAAAGCATGCGGAAGATGTAGTGATCAGGCGTCACGAACAGCTGGGCGGGATCGGGAAAGGGCGCATTTTCCGCATACCAGCGCGGATCGGTATGGCCGTGCGGGCTGACGATCGGCAGGCCCTTCACCGTCGCATACAGCGCTTTCGCGAGGTCCCGCGTTCGCGGCTCCACCGGGAACAGTCGATTTTCGTCCAGCAGCGCCATAGTTGCCTCTGTAAAATGTTTTGTACTTGTCAGTAGACTGATATCCTAGTATGCAAAGAGGGTCAAGAAGGATAGGCGATGTCCCTCGATCTCATCTCACCGGCATTTTCGGCTATTCCCCGTGGCACGATCGGCGATGCCGTATTCGAGGAATTGCGTCAGGCGATCCTCGAATTGCGTCTCCAGCCGGGCACGAAAATTTCCGAGGCCGACGTCGCAAAACGCCTGGGAGTCTCGCGTCAGCCGGTTCGTGAGGCGTTCGGCCGGCTGGCCAGGGCGGGCTATCTGCGCATCCAGCCGCAGCGCGCGACGGAGGTCGTGAAGATCTCGATGCGCGAGGTCCACAACGCTCGATTCGTCCGCGAAGCGCTGGAGGTTGCGACAGTGCGCCGCGCCTGCGAGGTTGCAGACGACGCCCTATTCGACCGTCTGGCCGAAAATCTGCGCGAACAGGAGGACGCCCGCGAAAAGGACGATCGCGAGCGTTTTCACAGCCTCGACGACGTGTTTCACCAGACGATCGCCGACGGCTCGAACTGCGGCTTCGTGTGGCGGCTGATCGACGAGCAGAAAGCGCAGATGGATCGCGTGCGCTTCCTCTCGCTGTCCTTCGGGCAATTGGCCGCCTACGACGACCATGTCGCGATCTTCGAAGCCCTCCGGCGCCGCGACGCGGACGCGGCCGAAGTGGCCCTGCGTCTTCATCTCGCGCGGATTCTGAAAATCCTTGAACGGCTGGGCAGCCAGTTCGAGAAGTATTTCGACAACTCCACGGAATGATCGCTGTGGCGGCCGAACGCCGCCTTTGTCTTTTCCTGGGTCAGAGTTCGGAAGCCGTGACCGCGCGGCTCAGCAGCGAGTGGTCGAGCGGCTTGCTGAGAATCTGAAACGGATAGGTGCTGCGAATTCGGTCGACGGCCGACGGCTCGTTGGAGCCCGTCACGAAGATCACGGTCGTCGCCGGCAGATGCGGCTTGATGGCGTGAGCCACGTCTACCCCATCCTTTTCGCCGCGAAGGCGCAGATCCAACAGGACGAAATCCGGTTTCGCCGCCATGATCACGTCGACGGCCTGGTCTGCCTCGTCGGCCGTCCCGACGACATTGAGGCCGATCTCCTCGCACAGCTCACACATGTCCTCCATGATGAGAAACTCGTCTTCGACGATGATGACATTACCTCGCGCTGCCATCGCCGCTAGCTCCTTTCGCTTGGAAACAGGATATCGAACCGGGCACCGTGCCGGCTTTCGACCGACATCTGACCCCTCATCTGCGCGACCATCGAACGGATGATCTTCATTCCGGCGTTGCTGCCCGACATCGCGAGGGAGGGGTCGAACCCCTTGCCGTTGTCGGTGACGGCGAGATGATGCCATCCGCCCTCTGTCGCGCCGACCTTGATCAGGATTTCGCCGTTTCCCTCGGGAAAGGCGTGTTTGACGGCATTGGTGAGAAGTTCGTTGAGGATCATGCCCAGCGCGATCGCCTGATCCATCCCGATGCCGACGTCCTCGAGGTCAAGGCGAACGGCTATGCCGCGCTCCTTGATCGGCAAGCTCTCGTCGATACTACCGCACAGTTTTTCGATATACTCTTTGGCCGACAGTTTCGACGGACTGTCATTGGCGAGCAGAATCTTGTGTAGGGTGCCCAGCGCAATGACGCGTCGCGCCGCATCGGCCAGTGCCTCTCGCGTCACCGTGTCATTGGCTCGCCGCCCCTGAAGGCGAAGCATCGAATGGATCTGCGCCAGGTTGTTCTTGACGCGATGGTTGACCTCGCGAAGCAACAACTCCCGGTCCCGGAGCGAGATCTGGAGTTGATGCTGCGTCACGGCCAGGCGTGCCGCCTGATCGTTGACGAGGGTCGCGTTGTAGAGAACGCTCGCCCCCAGCAGGACTGCGACCGATACCCCGACGACGCTCAGCATGAAGCCCCCCTCGGCGAGCCCGGCGTCGACCAGCCGATAGGCCGCGAAACAGAGCCCCATCGGCACGACGATCATCAGAGGAAGCAGGCGACGCGCCGAGTCACTGCCTTGCCCAGGCCCCAGAAGGACAGCCGGCCATCCGACGTCCGGGCGCAAGCATAAGAGCCCTGAAAAAGCCACCAGGAAGACCAGCGCGGTGTGAAGCGCCATCGCCTTGAAAATCCAGACCGAATAGAGAGCGCGGACACTGAAGACGTAGCCGACGACGGCAATGGTCGAAAGCAGGACTCCAATTGATGCTGCGGCGACCATGATCTGGCCGGAAATCCGCGATCGGAACGACAACGAGAAGATGGAGATCGCTGCCAGCTGGAAACAAAGCGCCGTCGCCGGCGACATCCGAGCATCGGTGATGACGTGACGACCGAGTAGCAGTCCGATGATCTGCACACCGATCTGGGGAAGGATCACGGCGCAGAGAACCACGGTCCAGATGCCTGCTGACAAAGCCATTAGCCAGCAGTCATTTCGGGTGCCAGGCGACCGCGTGCCGATCAGGATCGCCGCTCCGGTGAAGAGGAAGCAAAGCGATGTCGAAGGGGCCATCGCGGCCCAGTCCGCATGGAGGCGCGTCAAGTTGACGCTGCCGACCAGCCAGCCGCCGACCAGCACCGCTCCCGAAATCGCCACGACGAGAATCCCGCAGGCGACGCCGATCGCCTCCGCTGCCTTCAGACGATTCGCAATAAATGCAGGGTTGGATGGGCCGCTCATTCGAATCAAGTTAACAAAAATTCTTATGTGGGTGGAGTAGGGTTTGGAATTATTTCCTGCAAGAAAATTATATTATAGATATGATGGGTATATGTATTTATAAAATTTAAGATAGACATATAAGTGTGTAGAAATCAAATCATATTTATAGGTGATAGTTCTTCTTAGGAACATAGTGAAGGCAGGTGCGTCAGGCCTGTTCTCAGGGCGTTGAAGCGATGGCTGCATGGGCGTTTGAGCGGTCCTCAATGCTGCTTTGGCTGCTCGACCCGCAAGAATCGCTCGGCACCTTTTAAAAATATGGCTAGATTGGTCCGCTTTGCTTTATCGCATCTTGACGGAACAGGTTTCGCCTGCTGCAAATAAGACTTCACGACAGAAAGGCAGGCGAATGGACGTCGTCGACAGCGAAAATTCCGTTTCGGTGGTCTTTTCCGGCAGCGGCGGCGCCGGTGCCATGACCGCCGGCCAGATTTTCCTCGATGCGACGGCCAAGGCAGGGTTCTATGGGTTGATGACCCGCTCCATGGGCCCCCAGATCAGAGGCGGCGAGGCCGCCGCCATCCTGCGAATTTCGGCGGCCCCCGTCGGGTCGCTGGACGATCGCTACGATCTCCTGGTCGCCTTCGATTGGGACAGCGTGAAACGGTTTGCGGCGGAACTGCCGCTTGGCCCGCGGAGCCTGGTCGTCATCGACGAGGAGGCCGGTGATGCCCCCGACACCGTCGTTGCCAGCGGGGCGCGGATCGTGCGGCTGCCGATGGAGGGGGCTGCGGACGCCATCCCCGGCGGCCGCGTCAACATGGTTGGCGTCGGCGCGGCGGCGGCCTTGACCGGCCTTGCAACGGACCAGATCGATACCGTCATCGTGGCGATGCTGGGCCGCAAGGGCGACGAGGCCGTCGAAGCAGCACGCGCGGCGGTGCGCGTCGGCCAGCAATTGGTCGAGACGGTGGAACCTCTCGGCAAAACCCTTCGGCCAGGCCAGACCAACGGCGAGCGCTGGAACATCAGCGGCAACGAGGCGGCGGGCCTCGGCGCGATTCGTGGCGGCGTCAGCTTCGTCGCGGCCTATCCGATCACGCCGGCCACCGAGATCCTGGAGTGGATGGCCCCGGTTCTGGAGCAGACCGGCGGCCAGCTCGTGCAGGCCGAGGACGAGTTGGCCTCGATCAACATGATCATCGGCTCGTCGTTCGCCGGTGCGCCCTCGATGACGGCGACATCCGGTCCGGGGCTTTCCCTGATGGCGGAATCCCTGGGTCTGGCGGTCGCCTCCGAGATCCCCGTGGTGGTGGTCGACGTGATGCGCGGCGGACCGTCGACGGGTATCCCGACCAAGTCGGAACAGACCGATCTCGCGATCGCGCTCAATGGCCTGCACGGCGACGCGCCGCACCTGGTCGTCGCGCCCAACTCCGTGGCCGACTGTCTGTCGACGACGCAGTGGGCCGTCCATCTGGCCGAGGCGCTGCAGACCGCCGCTCTCGTGCTGTCGGATCAGAGTCTCGGCCAGTCGCGCGTCGTGGCGGACCGGCCGGCTGACTTGGCCCTGAAGGCCGAGCGTCTGGTCGCGGCGGCGGGGACACCGGACTACCGGCGTTATGCGGTGACCGAAAGCGGCGTTTCGCCGATGGCCATCCCTGGGACGCCCGGCTTGGCGCACGTCGCCGACGGTCTCGAGCACACGGAGAAGGGCACGCCGTCGGCCGCCGCGGCCGAGCACATGCGCCAACTCGACAAGCGGGCGAAGAAGCTCGACCAGTTCGACTACGGTCCGCAATGGGCCGACATCGAAGGCGACGGCCCGAAGGCCATCGTCACCTGGGGCTCGGTGACGGGCCCGGCGCGCGAGGCGATGACGCGGCTGCGGGCGCAGGGCGAAAGGGTGCGGCTCATCTCGTTGCGGCTGCTTCTGCCCGCCCGGCCGCAGGAGATGGCGGCCGCGCTCGACGGCGTCGAGCATCTGCTCGTCGTCGAGCAGAGCCATTCGCGCCAGTTCTACAAATATCTCCGCGCCAATTACGACCTGCCGGCCAGGACGGAGGTCATCGCCAAGCCGGGGCCGCTGCCGATCCGGCCGGGCGAAATCGAAGAACGCCTCTCGAACCGTGGGTGAGCCATGTTTTTGGAAGAGACTTCCGTCCCCGAGACTGCCGGAGAAACCACCCTCTGCGCGGCCGACTTTCGCTCGGACGTCGATCCGATCTGGTGTCCGGGGTGCGGCCATTTCGCGCTTCTGATGGCCATCACCAACGCTCTGGCGCAGATGGGCGCCAAGCTGGAAAACACGGTGATCGCGTCGGGCATCGGCTGCTCGTCGCGGCTGCCGGCTTATACCAGCGTCTACGGGCTGCACGGCGTGCACGGCCGGGCGCTGCCGACGGCGACGGGCATCAAGCTGGCTCGGCCGGATCTGACGGTGATCGCCGCCGGCGGCGACGGCGACGGCCTGTCGATCGGCGGCAACCACTTCACCCATGCCTGCCGGCGCAACGTCGACATGACTTACATCATCATGGACAATCAAGTGTACGGCATGACCAAGGGCCAGGCCTCGCCGACGACCGCGCCGGACTGGACCGAGAGCAAGCTGACGCCGCACGGCACCGGCATGTCGGCGGTGGAGCCGGCGCGGCTGGCGCTCGTTGCCGGCGCGAACTTCATCGCGCGCGGCTTCGCCGGTCAGCCGAAGGATCTGATCAAGCTCATCATCGCCGGCGTGCGTCATCCCGGCTTCTCCTTCATTCACGTGCTCAGCCCCTGTGTCACCTATCGGCGCGAGCAGCGCGGCTGGAAGAAGATGGTGCATATCGCCGGGGTCGAGACGCCGCCGTCGCGAATGGAGGACGCCTTGCGCCAGATGGCCGATGATGACGGCTTCACCACCGGCGTTCTGTTCGCCGGCGACCGGCCGCCGTTTCAGCCGCAGCGGGTGGCTGAGCGGAGCATCGCGGAGATCGAGGCGCGCTTCGCCATCTGAGGCGGATTTCCACGGGAAAACCGGAGGAGTGATCGACCGCCGCGATCGAACCGGCTAAGGACGGTTCGGGCTGCGGACCGCTTTTGCCTTTCTGCGGCCTCACCTGCCGCACGAGAGGGAAGCGATGCCGATGGAGTCCCGGGTCGAAAAAGTTCTGGCTGAAGCCGATCGTGGGCTCGAGCAAAGCCTCGCTCGGCTGTTCGACTTCATCCGCATCCCCAGCATTTCCACCGACAGGACCTATGCCGCCGATTGCCGCCGGGCGGCGGAGTGGCTGGCCGGCGAACTCGCCGGGATCGGTCTCGACAGCGCAGTCCGCGAGACGCCCGGCCATCCCATGGTGGTGGCCCATGACCGCGCCGCGCCGGCCGGGCCGAAGGTGCTGTTCTATGGCCACTACGACGTCCAGCCGGTGGACCCGTTGGAGCTGTGGACCCACCCGCCGTTCGAGCCGCAGCTGCTGGATGCGGGCGCCGACAAGCACATCACCGGCCGCGGCGCGTCCGACGACAAGGGCGCGCTCATGACCTTCCTCGAGGCGTGCCGCGCCTGGAAGGCGGTCCACGGCAGCCTGCCGGCCTCGATCTCGGTCCTGCTCGAAGGCGAGGAGGAATCGGGCAGCCCGAGCCTCGTCCCCTTCCTCGAAGCCAACCGCGACGAACTTGCCCGCGACGTCGTCTTCGTCTGCGACACCGACATGTGGGACGATCGGACGCCGGCGATCACCACGCTCCTGCGTGGTCACATGTTCGACGAGGTCGAGATCACGGCGGCCGACCGCGACCTCCATTCCGGCATGTTCGGCAATGCGGTGCGCAATGCCGTGGGCCTGTTGACCGGCATCCTGGCGGAAATCCGCCGGCCGGACGGCTCGATCGCTCTGCCGGGCTTCTACGACGGCGTTGCCGAAGTGGCTCCCGAGATCGCCGAGCTGTGGCGGCAGATTCCCTTCGACGAAGCCGGCTTCCTCGGCCGTGTCGGCGTGAGCGTGCCGGCCGGAGAGGCGGGCCGCAGCGTCATGGAACAGCTCTGGGCGCGCCCCTCCTACGACATTTGCGGTATCTCCGGCGGCTATGAGGGCGAGGGGTTCAAGGCGGTGCTGCCGGCCCGCGCCAAGGCCAAGGTCTCTTTCCGTCTGGTTTCGGGGCAGGACCCGGAAGCGGTGCGCGCCGCCTTTCGCGATTTCGTGCGCGCCCGCCTGCCGGCGGACTGCACGGCGACCTTCACCGCCTACGGCGGCAGCAAGGCCACGGCGATCGATCCGGCCGGTCCCTTCATCCAGCCGGCGCTCGGCGCGCTCACCGAGGAATGGGGGCGGCAGGCGGCGCTCGCCGGCACCGGCGGCTCGATCCCCATCGTCGGTCACTTCAAGCGCATCCTCGGCATGGAATCGGTGATGGTCGGCTTCGCCCGCTTCGACAATCGCGTGCACAGCCCGAACGAGAAATACGACCTGTCGAGCTTCAATCATGGCATCCGCTCATGGGTGCGCATTCTCGGACGTTTGCAGGCGATCGCTTGATCGAAGGTCTCTTTTGGGCCAAAGACGCGACTGGCGGTTTGTCGCGGCATGAAACGGTTCATTCGACACTTCCCAGGTGTGAACTGCCTGGGATTTGCGCTTGAAAATGACCTGCCGAGAAAATAGCCTCCCTCCACTCGGCGATGGGTGCCGACGCTCAATTCACAGGAAGCCAGAGTATGACGCGTGCTTGGATGACGGGAATTGCCGCAGCGACGGCGATGGCAGGAGTGCTCGGCGCGACGCCGGTCCTGGCCGAGACCTTGACCATTTCCTGGTGGGGTTACAACGGCGAAAAGCTCGACGCCAACATCATCCAACCGTTCAAGGAGATGTGTGGCTGCGACGTCGTCTTCGAAACCGGCAACAACGCCGACCGCCTCAACAAGCTGGCGATCCGCGGCGGCTCCGGCGTCGACGTCATCTTCCTGACCGACAGCTATTCGCAGCTCGCCATCGAGCAGGGGCTGCTGCAGCCGGTCGACCGGTCGAAGCTCCCCAATGTTGAGAAGCTCTACGATCTCGCCCAGGCGCCGCAGGGCGAATATGGTCCCGCCTATTCGATCGGCAGGGTCGGCATCGTCTACGATTCCGAAAAAGTCGAGCCGCTGACCAGCTGGGACGATCTGTGGCGCGACGATCTCGCCAACTCGATCTCTCTGCCGGGCATCACGACCACCGCCGGACCGATGGTCGTTCTCAAGGCCGGCGATCATGCCGGCGTGAGCGCCTATGACGACGAGGATGCCGCGTTCGAGGCGATCGAGGCGCTGAAGCCCAATGTCGTGAAGAACTACAACACCGGCTCGGAGATGGTGAACCTGATCTCCACCGGCGAGGCGACGGTGGCGCTGGCTCAGGACTTCACGCTCGCCTCGCTGCAGGAAGCGGTACCGACCATGACCTGGGCGGATCTGCAGGACGGCGACATCGCGACCCTCAACACGGTCAACATCCCGAAGGGCGCCGAGAACGTCGAGCTCGCGCACCAGTTCATCAATTTCCTGCTCTCCGACGAGGTGCAGCAGAAGGAGGCCGAGCAGGGCGTCGATGCCCCGGTCAACACCAATGTGAAGCTGACGCCCGAGCAGGCGGCGCTGTGGACCTACGGCGACGAGATGATCAGCAACCTCTACCGGATCGACTACGCCAAGCTGAACGCCAACAAGCAGGAGTGGATCGACCGCTGGAACGAGATCTTCGGGATGTAGGCGCTCCGCATCCCGCTCTTTGCTGTTAGGAATAGCGATGGCATGACCGCCGGCCGATACCGGCGGTCGATGCGATCTTTGATCTAGGAGACTTTTCTCATGTCCAGTCGCTGGCTCGGCTGGGGCCTGGCCGCGCCGGCCACGCTCGCGGTCGTGGCGTTTCTGATCGGGCCGGTGCTGGCAACCTTCGCAACGACATTGGGCGGCACGGGCGGGGTATTTGACGCCTACGCCGCCTTCTTCGGCAGCGGCTTCCGGCGCACCGTGCTCTATCGCACCACCGAGGTCGCGCTGATGACCACGGCGATTTCGGTGTTCGTCGGCTTCATCACCGCCTATGTGGTCTCGCACGCGCCGGGCCGGGCCAAGAGCTTCCTGATCATCGCCGCGGTCTTTCCGCTTCTGACGGGCGTGGTGGTGCGCTCCTTCGCGTGGCTCATCATCCTGGGCAAGAACGGCATCCTCAACGAGGCGCTGCTGACGGTGGGCGTCATCGACGAGCCGCTGTCGATGCTTTACTCCAAGGGCGCCATCGTCGTCGCCATGGTCTATCTCTTCGTGCCGCTGATGATCCTGACCTGCGTCGGCGTGCTGGAGGGCATTCCCGAGGAGCTGCTCCAGGCGGCGACGTCGCTCGGCGCTTCGCCGGCGGCGACCTTCCGCCAGGTGGTCTTCCCGCTTGCGATGCCGGGCATCATCGTCGGCGCGGTTCTCGTCTTCACCGGCTCGTTCACCTCCTATGCGACGCCTCAGCTGCTCGGCGGCGAGCAGCAGATGATGATGGGCACGTTCCTCTATCAGCGCGCCATGGTGACGTTCGACTGGATCGGCGCCTCGACCATCGCGGTGATCATGACGGTGATGACCATCGGCATCGTGCTCATCATGAGCCGCCTGGCGCGGCGCCTGAACCCGGCGGCGGTCTGATGCAGCATCGACTTCATCCTGTTCTGATCGTCTTTGCGGCGGCCGTCTTCTTCTTCCTGGTCGGGCCGCTGGTGATCATCGTCGGCGCCGCGCTCAGCGATACGACCTTCCTGGCGTTTCCGCCGCAGGGCCTGACGCTGCACTGGTTTTTCAACATCTTCGAGATCAGCGCCTTCCGCCGCACCATGGTGACGAGCTTTTCGCTCGCCTTCTTCGGCACAAGCCTGTCGCTGCTCGTCGGCATTCCGGCCGCCTACGCCCTCAACCGCTACCGCATCGAGCTGCCGGGCTGGCTGTCGACGGTCTTCGTCCTGCCGGTGCTGGTGCCCGAGATCGTCTTCGGCTTTTCCTTGATGAAGTCGGTCACGGTCGGCGCCGGCTTTCCGATCTTCGCCAGCCTGCTGATCGGCCATGCGCTGCTCGTCTTGCCCTATTCGGTGCGGGTGGTGAGCGCCAGCCTGGCCGCCTTCGACTTTTCCATCGAGGAGGCGGCCGTCAGCCTCGGCTGTCCGCGCCTCAAGGCGTTCTTCACCGTCGTGCTGCCGAACGTGCGCGCCGGCGCCATCGCCGCCTTCATCCTCGCCTTCATCACTTCGCTCAACGACGTGTCGGTCTCGCTCTTCCTGACGGGGCCGGGCATTTCCACCCTGCCGATCCAGATGCTCGCCCACATGGAGCAGTTCTTCGACCCGACGATCGCCGCCGTCTCCGTGCTTCTGATGCTGGTGACCGTCGCGGTGATGAGCGTCGTGGAAGCGACGCTGGGCCTGAGCTTCCTGACCAAGTAGCCGATCATGACCGTTTCCCTCGCCCTTAACTCCGTCAGCGCCCATTACGGCCGCACCAAGGTGCTGGAGGATCTGTCGCTCAACGTCGCCGCCGGCGAACTGGTCTCGCTCCTGGGCGCCAGCGGCTGCGGCAAGACGACGACCCTGCGCCTCGTCGCCGGCTTCCTGCAGCCGACCAGCGGCACCATCCGCCTGGGCGACGCCGACCTGACCCGGCGGCCGGCGCACACCCGCGACATCGGCATCGTCTTCCAGAACTACGCGCTGTTTCCGCATCTGACCGTGCTCGACAACGTCGCGTTCGGCCTCAAGCAAAGGAAGATCGCCGCGAGCGAGCGTGCCAAGCGCGCCGCCGCGATGCTGGAGCGCGTCGGCCTTTCGTCCTTCGCCGATCGCTATCCGGCGGCCCTGTCGGGTGGTCAGCGGCAGCGCGTGGCGCTCGCCCGCGCGCTGGTGATCGACCCGCCGCTGTTGATGTTCGACGAGCCGCTGTCGAACCTCGACGCCAAGCTGCGCGTCGATATGCGCGTGGAAATCCGGCGCCTGCAGCAGGCCAACGCCACCACGGCGCTCTACGTCACCCACGACCAGGAGGAGGCGTTCTCGATCTCCGACCGGGTGGCGATCATGAACGCCGGCCGCATCATGCAGCTCGACGCGCCCGAGGTGCTCTACAAGAAGCCGGTCAACGAATTCGTCGCCCGCTTCGTCGGCTTCGAGAACCTGATCCCCCTGAAGACCGTCGAGCGGCAGGGCGAGACGGTCACCGCCGAGGCGCCGGGCGGCGCGCGGCTCTCGCTGTCGCAGGAGGCCTTCGGCGCCATCCCCGACAGTTTCGTCCTCGCCTGCCGGCCCGAGGGGCTGGCGGTGCGCGCCGAAGGCGACGGGCTTCCGGCCACGCTGGGGCTGCGCACCTATCTCGGCCGCGCCTATCAATACCGCTGCGAGACCGGCGCCGGCGAACTGGTCGCCAACGGCACCCTGTCCCAGCCCTTCGAGCCGGGTGCGGCGGCCGTCCTCACCCCGATCGCCGAACAATGCTGCGTGCTAGCGGAGGGGTAGGCGAGTCGGATCCTGAGATTGCGGCGTGATGAGATCAAACAGAATACTGTGAACGTGTTCCAAAAAATGAGCGTTTAGCGTTCCGCACGGGGAGTAGTTGGCCAGGTTCTAGTTTTCCGAACGAACTGGAATACGCCGTTTTTGGAAGCCGGTTTTCGACTGCTCAAAGCCTGCCTGACGATAGAAGTTCAATGTCGCAGGCGCTTTCGATCCTGCTAGCAGCATGACTTTGTAGCATCCAGCTGACCAGGCTGCATCCGATGCTGCATCAAGTATCTGTCGCCCGTAGCCCCTTTGTCGATGGCCGCAATGCGTTACAACGTTTTCAATAATCCCGTAGGGCCTTGCGCAACGGGTGAGATTTGGGACAACGACAAGGACGCAGGACGTAACAAGGGCGCCATCCACTTCACCGAGAAATATCGCACTTCCCGCATAGGCAACAAAGCGCTCGAAAGCCCCGGCGGCGGAAGCATCATCCGGACGATCATCGCCGGGGATTAGGTGCTGATAAAGATCGAGCAGCCGAGGAATATCGCCGGTGGTGGCGCGTCTTATGCTCAAGGTCGAATGTGCCATTGCTCGATATTGCTCAAACTCTCAACTATGAACAAGTGGCGTGATAGCGGACATTCGCAGCGATCCGCCGGGACGAGCACGACGGGCTGAATCTGAAACAGAATTCATAATTCTGTTGCATCCCTGTCGATAGCCGGGTTCGAGCGGCGTTGCGATTGCCCTACTGTGCTCGCCGTGATGCAGCACAAGGAGACGGTCGGATGGTTTTGCTGGAATTCTCGATGTACCCGGTCGACAAGGGCGAGAGCCTGAGCGGCTATGTGGCGCGCATCCTGGACATCATCGACACGAGCGGCGTCGCCTACCGGCTCACGCCCATGGGCACGATCCTCGAAGGCGAGTGGGACGCGGTGATGGCCGTCGTGACGCAGTGTTTCGAGGCGCTACGGGCCGACTGCGCCCGCGTCGAGGTCGCGCTGAAGGCGGATTATCGGCAAGGCGCGGCGAGTCGGCTCGACTCCAAGATCACCTCGGTCGAAGATAAGCTCGGTCGGGCGCTGAAGACGGCCCGAGACTGAACGGTGGAGGCAAGGACGATGGCCAAGGCCTATTGGATCGCGACGTATCGCTCGGTCAGCAACCCCGACGCACTGGCCGCATATGCCCGACTGAGCGGCCCGGCGATCGTTGCTGCCGGTGGCCGTATCCTCGTGCGTGGGCTGCCGGCGCAGGTGTACGAAGCCGGGCTCGCTCAGCGCACCGTGGTGATCGAGTTCGACGACGTGGAGCAGGCGAAGGCGGCGCACGATAGCGCGGCCTATCAGGAAGCTCTGGCAGCCCTGGCCGGAGGCGCAGAACGCGACATCCGGATTGTCGAGGCGGCCGAGGCCTGACGCGGGCACTGTTCCGTTCCGTGTCGTCCGAAGCGTGGGCGGCCACCGTGGGCCATTTCGGTTCGCCTCGCCCCTGTCGCGAGGTCGCGACCGTCTACTCCGTCACCCAGCCTTGCAGCGCGCGTCTCAGCAGCGGTGTCGAAAACACCGCCAGCGTCCGTTCCGGCCAGCATGGATCGAGGTCGGCGAGGCGCTGCCGCCAGCGATCCGACTGCAGCATGGCCGCGCCGAGCGCCACCGGCTGGACGCCGCAGCGGCCCATGAGTTCGATGCCGGCGGCCATCGACGTGCCGGAACTGATCACGTCGTCGACGAGAAGCACGCGCCGCCCCGCAATCAGCGGCAGCATGCGCGGATCGATATAGAGATGCCGTGTGCGGTCTGGCGTGGTGATCGAGGTGAGCGGGAAGGACAGACGATCCTCGTACCAAAATTTTCGCGAGGTCCCGAGCGGCACGTAGCGGGGGTGGCCGAGCGCCCGCGCCACCGCGGCCGCCAGCGTCAGGCCGAGGGTGGGTAGCCCGACGACGATGTCGGGGGCATAGGCCTCGGCTTGCCTCGCCAACTCCGCCGCCAGCGTCTCCTGCACCGAAAAACTCGCCTGGTTGACGATCAGCGAGGCCAGCGCCGTCTCGCCCTCGCCGCGCGGACGGATCGGCAGGCGCAGGATGCGGCCGTCGGGCAGACGCGCCGGATAGGCCTCGGCGAACACCGCCGCCGGTGCGTCCTCATCGGCGCTCTCGATGGCCTGCCAGAAGTCGTGCGGCTGCATCGGCCTGGTGTTCCCCGCCCATTGGCCCTGGCCAAGCGCGCCGAAGGCTGATCTTATCGGCTTCTCTCTAGAGCATGATGCCGAAAAGTTGCAGAGTTTTCGGACCACATCATGCGGGGAAATAAGAGGCGAGAGCGACGCGGCACCGATGCCGAGATGCCAGCCGCCGCCCATCCTCGACAAGGAGCCGCCCGATGAAGATCCCCGATCGGATCGCCGCCGACCTGCCGTTTCTGACCGAGCTGCGGCGCGACCTGCATGCTCATCCCGAACTCGGCTTCGAGGAGGAGCGCACCAGCGCGATCGTCGCGGCGGAGTTGGAAAAGGCGGGGCTCGTCGTGGATCGCGGTCTCGGAGGCACGGGCGTCGTCGGTACGCTGACCGTCGGCAACGGCCCGCGTCGCATCGGGCTGCGCGCCGACATGGACGCGCTCGCCATGCCGGAGACGGCGGACCGCCCGTACCGATCCACCGCGCCGGGCAAGATGCACGCCTGCGGCCATGACGGCCATACCGTCATGCTGCTGGGCGCGGCGCGGTATCTGGCCGCGACGCAGGCCTTTACCGGCACCGTGCATTTCATCTTCCAGCCGGCGGAAGAAGGCAGGGGCGGCGCAAGACGCATGGTGGAGGAGGGCCTGTTTGCCCGCTTCCCCTGCGACGCGGTGTACGGGCTGCACAACATGCCCGGCCTCGACCCGGACGAGATGGCGGTCGTCGCCGGACCGCAGCTCGCCTCGTCCGACACCTGGCGCGTCACCCTGCGCGGCACCGGCACGCACGGCGCCAAGCCGCATCTCGGCCGCGACCCGATCACCGCCGCCGCAACCTTTCTGGCCGGTCTGCAGAGCATCGTCGGGCGCGTGGTCGATCCGCTGGAGCCCGCAGTGGTCAGCGCCTGCTCGGTGCAGGCGGGCGACCCGAAGGCGCTCAACGTCATTCCGGACATGGTCGAGATCGGCGGCACGGCGCGGGCCTATTCGCCGGTCGTGCGCGATCAGCTCGAAGAAGAGATCGGCCGGCTGGCGCACGGCTCGGCCTTGATGCACGGCATCGCGGCCGACTACGGTTTCCAGCGCCGCATTCCGCCGGTGATCAACGATATCGACGCCAGCCGCCGCGCCATGGCCGCGGCAAGGGCCGTGTTCGGCGACAAGGTGCGCGAGGCGTTTCCGCCGTCGACCGCCGGGGACGATTTTGCTTTCTTCGCCGGCGAGGCGCCGGGCTGTTATGTCTGGCTGGGCAACGGCCCGGCCGTCGATGGCGCGCTGCACCACAATACCGCCTACGATTTCAACGACGAGGCCATCGGTTCGGGCGTGCTCTTCTGGTCGACCCTGGTCGAACAGGAACTGGCCACCGGCGCCTGATTATCGCACGTCCAGCACCGGCGAGGCGAGAAGCACGCCGGTCGCCACGTCGGCGATGCCCTGGTCGGTCTGGTGCGGGCCGGCATTGCAGGCAAGCGTCGCGCCGAAACAGGCCTTGAAGACGAGATAGGGCGGCTGCCAGTCGACGATCGCATCCATCGCGGCGCGTAGACGGCCAAAGGCGGCGCCAACGCTATCGGCGTCCGCCAGAGAGACGAGCCCGGCGACGGGCAGCTCCACCAACGCCTTGACCTGGCCGCCCGACGCCACCGCCATGCCGCCGCCGGCGGCGATCACCGCGTTGGCGGCGACCGCCATGTCCGACGCATTGCCACCGAAGACTGTGAGGTTGTGGCTGTCGTGCGCCACCGTGGTGGCGAAGGCGCCGCGCCATTCGCCCCAGCCGGAGAGGAAGCCGACGCGCGGGCGGACATCGGCAAGGCCGTGCCGGTGGGCCACCGCGACTAGCGTGCTGCCCTTGGGCGGCACGACGAAACCGTCGCGAACCTCCGTCTCGGTCTCGCGCCAGCGCGTAAAGCGCGGCTGGTCGATCAGGGCGACGCGCGCCCGCTCGCCGTCCGCTCTGACCCGGAAATCGTCGGCGACGAGCGTCGGAAGCTTGACCGTATCGAGCAACGGCGTCGGATCCCGGTCGGCGACCGGCTCCGTCAACCGGCCCGCCGAAGCCGCCTGCCGCCCGCTCACGATCACCGCACGGGCCGAAAAGCACTCCAGGTCTTCGAAAATCACAAGATCGGCGCGGCAGCCGGCGGCGATCGCGCCGAGATCGTTGCGCTTCAGGCGCCGCGCCGCGTTGAGCGTCGCCGCCTGGAGCGCCCATTCCGGCTTCAGGCCATAGCGCACCAGCCGCCGCACCACGTCGTCCAGGCCGCCGCCGGAGATGAGATCGTCGGGAAAGACGTCGTCCGTGCACAGCGTCAGCGTCTGCGGCAGGTGGCCCAGGCGGTTCAGCGCCTGCACGAATTCCGGCAGCAGGTGGTCGTGCGAGCCGCGCAGTTCGATCGTCAGGCCCGCGCGCAGCTTGGCCATGAGGTCGTCGGCCGAGGTCAGTTCGTGATCGGAGCTGACGCCCGCCGCCATGAAGGCCTGAAGATCGCCACCCGCAAGACCCCGCGCGTGGCCGCAGACGGGTTTGCCGGAGGCGAGCCCGGCCTGGACGATGGCGCTCATGCGCGGATCCCGGTCGATCACGCCGCGCATGTTCATCACCTCGGCGACGCCGCCGATCTCGGGCCATCGGAGCATCTCGGCGACCGTCTCTGCATCGAAATCGGCGCCCGCGCGCTCCAGCCCCGGCGCCGAGGGCACGCAGGACGGGGCGAGCGGAACGACGCGCAGCGGCAGACCCCGCGACGCCTCCACCGCCCAACGCACGCCGTGGAGGCCACTGACATTGCCGAACTCGTGAGGGTCCCAGACGATCGTCGTCACCCCCCTCGGCACCACGGCGCGCGCATAGCCGGCCGGCGTCACCATCGAGCTTTCGATGTGCATGTGGGTGTCGATGAGGCCGGGCGATACGAAACCGCCGTCCGCGTCGAGGGTGGTCGTCGCATCGCTGCGCGTGCCGGCGGGATGGACGCTGGCGATCAGCGGTCCGACGAGGCCGATATCGGCCTCCAGAAACTCGGCCGTCGCCGCGCAGAAGACGCGGCCGCCGACGATCAGCAGATCGAACGGCCGATCCCCGCGCGCTGCGGCGACCGCCTGGGCGCGCAGATCGGGCTCGTTCAGGTCGCCGGGTTCTGCGGTCATATCCATCGTCATTGTCCCGCTGTGCTGCGCAGCGCACCGAGGATCGTTTGGCGCGCCGCCTCGACGTCGATTCCCGTGGCATAGCGCGCATTGAAGTCGGCGCTTGCGCGCGGATCCACCACCGTGCGGCCACGGGTCAACGAGCCGGCGAGTTCGACGTCGATACGAGCCGGCTGAAAGGTGACGGCCTCCGGCCTTGCGAAGGCAAAGGCGGCGACCGGATCGTAGAGCGCCATGCCGGCGCGACCGCGCCGGATCGCGATGTCGATGAAGCCGGCCAGAAGATCTGCGATCAGCGCGGCGTTGGCTCCGCCGGCCGCGGCTATGGCAGCGACGTCTTCCGGAAAGGCCAGAACCGTGCGGCAGAGGTCGAGGTCGACCATCGAAAGCGGCAGTCCATGGGCGAGCACGATGGCGAGCGCCTCCGGATCGGCGAATGCGTTGAATTCCGCCGATGCCGTATGGTTGCCCAGGGTAACACCGCCGCCCATCCAGGTGAGATCGGTGATCCTGGCCGCAAGGTCCGGGCGGGCCAGGGCCAGCGCCGCGATATTGGTGAGGGGTCCGAGCGCGAGAATGCGATGCGTCTCGGCGGGCTCCTCCAGCCAGGCGCACAGCGCCGTGAAGGCATCTCCCCCAAAGGCCTCGGGCGCGGACGGAAGCGAGAGCCCCGCGGTCGGAATGCCGGTCGGTCCGAGGATGCGGGCGGCCGTCTCGACCTCGCCCAGCACGGAATGGGCGCGGCCCGCATGGATCGGCCACAGCCAGCCGAACGCCCGAGCCGCGCCGGCGGCGTTGCGGCGAACCTGGGGCAGTTCGGCGTTGCCGAACACCAGTGAGATGCCGTCGATCGGAATGCCGCAGTGGCCGAGAACGAGGATCGCGGCGATGTCGTCGAATCCCATGTCGGTATCGATCCAGACGCCCATCGTGTCTTCTCAGCCGCTCTGTCGTTGCGATGAAGCGCCGGCGCCGCCAAACGGGCACCGCACGCCAATCTCGAGGGGAAGGTTTTCGCCGATCATTGGCCGAGCCTGTCGGCCCTTGTCAATCGACCCAAGGCGAGGCGGGCTGATCCGGCTTTGGCGGGCGGCTGCCGATTCGCCGTCAGCGCGTTGTCGCTGCGCGAACTCTTCGGGATCGTGGGAGCAAGGTTGGTGGAGCTGAGGGGGATCGAACCCCTGACCTCATCATTGCGAACGATGCGCTCTCCCAGCTGAGCTACAGCCCCGTCCACCGACGCGCCGCATTTACGGCGACGCCCGATGCCTGTCAAGGCGCGATTGCGTTACGCCGTGCCAACGCCGTTCAGCATAGCCGCAGGTCGCAGGCTGCTTTGCCTTGCGCATCGGCAAGCGGCTCGCTACATGGGCACGGAACCGGAAAGGGCTTCAGACCGCGCCATGCAGGCAATCTGCGAACTCGCTTTCGTCATTCTCGACATCTATTGGTGGATCGTCATCGCGTCGGCCGTCCTGTCATGGCTCTACGCGTTCAACATCATCAATCCGGGAAATCAGTTCGTCGACGCCGTCGGAACCTTCCTCTACCGGATGACCGAGCCGCTTTACCGCCAGATCCGCAGGCTCCTGCCGGCCATGGGCGGGCTCGACCTTTCGCCGCTGATCGTGCTTTTGGGCATCTTCCTGCTGCGGCGGATCATCTTCCTCTACGTCTATCTGCCGGCAGCTCGCGGCGGCTTCTAGGCCGGCCCGGTGCCGGGCTTCTACGACGTCGGCACGGATGGCGTGACGCTGCGCGTGAGGCTGACGCCGAAATCGTCCGCCGATCGAATCGAGGGCGTGCGTGCTCAGGCCGACGGGCGCGAATATCTTGATGTGCGGGTGAGGGCGGTGCCCGAAAAGGGCAAAGCGAATACCGCTCTGGAGGCGCTTGTCGCCAAGAGCCTGCACCTGCCGAAATCGAGCGTCGGCGTGACGGCGGGCGAAACCTCGCGACTGAAGCTGCTCAGGCTCGACGGCGATCCGGAGGAACTCGTCCGGCATCTCGCCCGGATCGGCTGATACGACCATCGTGCCGGATGGATTGACCATCTCGGCCGGCCTCGTCCGGCATGGCGGTCTGAGCGCTGCGCGCCGCCGCCCGCTTGGTCGAAGGTTTCATTGACCGGCGATGAATGCCGGTTCCGGGGCGCCTGCGCTCTTCGATGGCCCGAGGGGCTGGACGGCGCCGCGCCCCGTCTCGCAACGGTGGAGCAGGCCGAGCTTCAGAGGACGCGGCCGAGATCGCCGCGACGCACGCCGATATCGTCGAGTTCCCAGTCTTCCAGGCGACGAAGGACGTCGATCGTGTGACGACGGCTGCGGTAGGCGCGATACCGCTTAACCAGAGTGTTGAGCATCGCAAAGGCTCCATGGCAGGGTGTTGATGGTGCCTATGTATGCAGCAAACTGGTTAAAATAAAGGCAGGATGCGCCCGAGAATCGGGCGATATTTCGTTTTGGGTTGATGATTGCTGACCGTGGCTCGGACGCCACAGCGCCCAAGCCCGTCAGTAGAAAAAACTGCCAAGAAAACCCGGTTCAGGCCTTGCTCTTTTCCCATCGGGCGATGGCGTCACGGATGTATCGCTTCGCGGTCGCGGCATCGCCCCAGTCGCCGATCTTCACCCATTTGCCGGGCTCCAGATCCTTGTAGTGCTCGAAGAAGTGCTCGACCTGCTGGAGCTGGATCGGCGGCAGGTCGGTCGGCTCGTAGACCTCGGAGAAGCGCGGCGTCAGGTGCGGAGAGGGGACGGCGATGATCTTCTCGTCCTGGCCGCTGTTGTCTTCCATCACCAGCACGCCGATCGGCCGGCAGTTGATGACGCAGCCCGGAAACAGCGGTCGCGTGTTGCAGACCAGCACGTCGACGGGGTCGCCGTCGTCGGACAGCGTGTGCGGAACGAAGCCGTAGTTTCCGGGATAGGACATCGGCGTATAGATGAACCGGTCGACGACGAGCGCACCCGCTTCCTTGTCCATCTCGTATTTGGTCGGCTGACCGCCGATCGGCACCTCGATGATCACGTTGATGTCGTCGGGTGGGTTCTTGCCGCGAGCGATGGCATCGATGCGCATGGTGATGGACCTTTCTCATGTCGCGTTGGCGTGTGGCGACGCTATAGGGGGACGAAGCGGGGATATGCAACATTTCGCCGCAGCAACCACCGCCACGGCGACGGTGCGGCCATGCGCTGTCCGGTCGGCTGCCCTGCAGCGAACCATCTTGCTCACGAGGTCCGGGAAGCGCACGTTTTGGACAACGAACAGGCAGACGCGATCGATGGAGATTGTCATGCGCCCGATGAAGCGGATCGTTGAATTCGGCAGACTTTTTGCAGCAGCGGGGCGGGTCAATGCCGACCTGGAAGTCCGGCGTCGCCCGCGGGCCGCCGACCTGCGTGCGCTGGGCATCGACCCGGCCCGCTTCAACATGCCGTTCTGATCGCCGGAACCGGACGACCGTCCACCGCAATCGGGGTGCCTCGCTAAACGAGGGTGCCGCGATTGCGTTTCGCATGAAAAACCGGCTCGCTGTCATCCCGACCGGTTTCCCTATCGTGCCGAACCGCTCGATCTGGCGCAGCCTGGGCTCGGCCAAAGGGTGCTTACCTGGACCCGTCAGGCGGTCGTCAAAACCGGCTGTCGACCGGCCAGATGAATCCGACCTTGCGCAGCACGGTCCCCTCGAAGCATTCCTCGCCTTCCGCGATATCGTGGCCGCCGATGGCGGCATAGAACCGCATCGCCCGCTCGTTGTCGGCCAGGCACCAGACCGCGAGGCCCTTCAGGCCCTTGCGCGTCAGAACCGATCCGGCCGCGCGAAACAGCCGGCCGCCGAAACCCAGCCCCTGGAACTCCGGCTGCAGATAGAGTTCGTAGATCTCGCCGTCGACAAGCAGGGCCGGGGCCCGATTGCGGCCGAGCGTGGCGTAGCCCGCGACGCGGCCGTCGAATTGAAACACCAGGATCGCCGCTCCACGATGCAGCGCTCGGCGCCACCAGTCCGGTCCCCGCCGCTGCACCATGGCGTGCAAGGAGCGGTTTGGGATCAGGCCGCTATAGGCATTCAACCAAGCCGCCTCATGCACCTCGGCGAGGGCCGCGGCATCGTCCGGCTCGGCGAGGCGAATGTCGGTGGCGATTGTCTTCATATCGCCTTAACCATCGACATCGAAAAGCGATCCCTGCTGCAGGCGCCCGATCGCGGACACCGGTTTCCGTTGGTCAGCAGCATGATAGGACGCAATTTGCCCTTGGAGGCAAGGTCGTCGTTTATGAAATCTTAACGGCCGCCCAGGACGCCCTCCGCCAGCGCCTTCTGAATCCCCGGGATGTTGGAGCCGCGCGACAGCTCGCGGACCAGCGGCTGGTCCTGCCCGGACACCCATATCTTGAGCTCGGAGTCGACGTCGAAATGGCCCGCCGTTTCGATGGTGAACATCGTGATCGCGCGGTAGGGGACCGAATGGTATTCGCGCTTGCGGCCGGTCATGCCCTGCTTGTCGACGAGGATCAGCCGCTTGTCGGTGAACACCATCAGGTCGCGCACCACGGCGAAGGCGAGTTCGATCTCTTCAGACGGAATGAGGATCGGTTCCAGTTCGCGTCGCACCGCCTCGATGTCGACATCGCTGGAAAGACCGAGCAGGCCGGCAAGCAGTCCCATGGGCTCCGTCCTTCACCAAGGCGGCACGATTGCAAGTGCCCCGTGGTTATGTGGCCGCATCCGATGAAGTCAACGCGGACCTGGACGAAGCATCGAACCGCAATTCGATCCGATGGGCATCGGTGACGCCGGGCGGCGGGCCTTCAGGCCGCCGCCGCCGGCATGTCGTGGCGCATCCGACCGGCGGTGTCCGCATCGTCGCTGACATAGGCCGCGATCTCCGCCGTCCGCTTCAGCGTGCGCCAGTAGATATCCTCCATCAGGATATGGGCGAATTCGCCGTTGCGCCCGATGCTGTAGAGACCGTCGACGCCCGTGGATCGGGCAAAGGCCTGACGCTCCTTTTCGTAACGCATCAGATAGACCGGATAGGCGGTGGTGGTCCGCACGATGCCGCCGGCGCCGAGGAACCGGTCACGCAGCGTCGGATAGATCTCGGCAATCCCGGTCAGGCACGCGTCGGCCAGAGCCTCGTCGGACATCGTCCAATATCGATCGCCGAACTCGGCGCCGATATCGCAGGTGATCAGCGTCTTGCCTTCGGGCGCGAGCCACGGCATCGAGATCGGCGCCTCGGTCAGCCGGAAGAACGGCTTCGACCGGTCCGGCACCCAAAGCATGGTGTCGGGCAACAGCTCACGCCCGGCAAAGCGCAGATTGACGAAGATCATCGGCCGGTAGCGGAACTGCGCCAGATGATCGAGCGCGGTCGTACCCTCGACGATTTTCGGCAGGACGTGGACCGGTGCGGTGCTGACCACCGCCGAGACGCCGATCTGTTCGCCGTTGACGCGGACCGCGACGACGCGTCCGCCTTTGGCGACGATCTTCTCGACCGGCGATTCCAGCCGGATCAGATGCCTGATCTCCCGCATCGTGGGGTCGAGCAGCTTGGCGATGCCGCCTTCCGGATAGACGTGATAGATGCCGGCGCTCTCCGGCATCTCGTGGGAATAGCCGTTGCAGACAGCCCGGCCGGTCACATGCGCCGCAGCCTTGAGGTAGAGCGTCTTGACGACGCCGGCCGACAGCTTCTGGCCAACGGCGGCCGACAGTTCGTGCGCCGGCGCCCCTGACCAGGCTTCGGCAAGCGGGATCGCGACCTTCTCGGCCAGCGCGTCGCCGTAGGACTGGCGGAACCAGTCGTCGGCCGTAGCCGCCTCGCGGCGACGCAGCCGGCTGGCGAGCGCACTGCCGACGAAGTGCGGCGAGCGCATCAGGCCGAACGGATAGCCGTAGGACCTGCCGTCCAGATGGACGGCTTCGCCATAATGGCCGACGGCGCGGCAGATGTCGCTGGCGCCGAGCGCCTTGGCGAGCCTGTTGCTGATGAAATGGGCGCCGACGTCGTAGGTATAACCGTCGGCATCCTTGTAGGAGGACGCCATGCCGCCCACCGCTTTGGCCGCCTCGAAGACGATGACCGGCAGGCCCCGGCGATGAAGGTCGAGGGCAGCGGTCAGCCCGGCCAGGCCGGCGCCCAGTATCGCGATTGGCTTCATGACAGCGTTCCAGAGGCTGGTTCGATGGGGCGGCCCGGATCGCCGCGCATCGCGCGGCATGAGGTGGGCGAACTGACGGCCGCGGAAGCCTCTCCCGATCTGCCGCCGTAGCGACATACTATCGCAGCCGGCGTTTGGTTTGCCGGCTTTATCGAAATGATGGTGAATGAGCACTTTCGACGCCGCCCGGACAATGCCCGATCCATCGGAAAAGTTCGGGGGTGCGCCGGCGGGACTTGCTCTATATGATGTGGTCTCCCCTGCCGCCTTCGCGAGACGGCTATGGCTGGCCGCGCGTCTGTGCAGCCGGCACTGCCGAGCCTTTCCAACATTTGACCCGCTGCGGTCGGCAGCCGGTCGCCGTATCGAAACCCCGTCTGCCGCATGATCGCCCCACGTCGCCGCACGAAGCCTCCGTCCTCGATCGAAATCGTCTTTCCTCACCGAAGCGGCGAACGGCGTCCGCAACCGGGCGGACAGTGCTGAACGGCATGGACGAATCCGCCCCGGCGCGCGGCGCCCGGCTCATGCTCCGCTGGATCGTGCTGCTGGCGCTTTCGGTCGCCTTGGTGGCGGCGCTCGAAGCATTGGATCTGCCCGCCGCGCCATTGCTCGGCCCGATGATCGCCGCCGTCCTTCTCGTCGCGGCCAATGTCAGCGTTCGAGTGCCGGTACAGCCCTACTATCTGGCCCAGGCGGTGGTCGGCTGCATGATCGCGCGCTCGATGACCACGACCATCATGACTGAAATGGCGCACGACTGGCCGGTGTTCATCGCTGCCGTCGGCTCGGTGATCGTCGCCAGCAACCTTCTCGGCTGGCTGCTGGCGCGCCTCGGCGTGCTGCCGGGCACGACGGCGATCTGGGGAGCCTCTCCGGGAGCGGCCACCGCCATGGTGCTGATGTCGGAAGCCCAGGGCGAGGACTTCCGGCTGGTCGCCTTCATGCAGTATCTGCGCGTGGTCTTCGTCGCGGTGGCAGCATCCGCAGTGGCGCGGTTGTGGGTGGATACGTCCGGCGTCGAGCCTGCACCGGTCACTTGGTTTCCACCGGTCGCCTGGCTATCCTTTGCCGAAACGCTGGCGATCGCCGTGGTCGGCGTGCTGGCCGGTCGTCTTCTGCGTATCCCGGCTGGTCCCCTGCTTCTGCCGATCGCGCTCGGTGCGATCCTTCAGAACGTCGGGCTCGTCACCATCGAACTGCCGCCATGGCTCCTGGTCCTCAGCTATGCTCTGGTCGGCTGGAGCATCGGCTCGCGCTTCACCCGGCCGATCCTCCGGCATGCGGCGCATGCGCTGCCGAAGGTGGCTTTGGCGATCACGACGTTGATCGTGGTCTGCGGAGGCTTCGCGGTTCTACTCGTGGTCTTCGCCGACGTCGATCCCCTGACCGCCTATCTGGCAACGAGCCCGGGCGGCGCCGACTCCGTCGCCATCATCGCCGCATCGAGCAACGTCGACATGTCCTTCGTCATGGCGCTGCAGATGGCGCGGTTCATCATCGTCATGCTGACGGGGCCGGCGATCGCAAAATTCATCGCCGGCCGGATGAAGCGGTCCGCCGAAGCGGATGCCGGCTAGGCGGCCCGCCGGCTCTTTTCGAAGCGCTTGCGCTCGTGCGGGTCGAGATAGAGCTTCCTGAGGCGCATCGACTTCGGCGTCACCTCGACCAGTTCGTCGTCCTCGATCCAGGCCAGCGCTCGCTCCAGCGTCATGCGGATCGGCGGCGTCAGCTTGACGGCCTCGTCCTTGCCGGCGGCGCGGATGTTGGTGAGCTTCTTGCCCTTCAGGACATTGACCTCGAGGTCGTTGTCGCGGGTGTGGATGCCGACGATCATGCCGGCATAGACCTTGATGCCCGGATCGATCAGCATCGGTCCGCGATCTTCCAGGTTGAACATGGCATAGGCGACGGATTCACCCGCCTCGTTGGCGATGAGCACGCCGTTGGTGCGGCCGGACAGTTCGCCCTTGAAGGGCTGGTAGTCGTGGAACAGCCGGTTCATCACCGCCGTGCCCCGCGTATCGGTGAGCAGTTCCGACTGGTAGCCGATGAGGCCGCGCGTCGGCGCATAGAAGACCAGGCGCTGGCGGCCGCCACCCGAGGGGCGAAGCTCGACCATCTCGGCCTTTCGCTCGCTCATCTTCTGGACGACGACGCCGGAATGCTCCTCGTCGACGTCGATCACCACCTCCTCGATCGGCTCCAGCGTCCCGCCGTTCTCGCCTTCCTTCATGACGACGCGGGGCCGCGAGACGCCGAGCTCGAACCCTTCGCGGCGCATGGTCTCGATCAGCACGGCGAGTTGCAGCTCGCCCCGGCCGGAGACCAGGAAGGAATCCTTGTCCTCGGCCTCTTCGATCTTCAGTGCGACGTTGCCCTCGGCCTCTTTCAGCAGACGGTCGCGGATGACGCGGCTCGTCACCTTGTCGCCTTCGGTGCCGGCCAGCGGCGAATCGTTCACCTTGAAGGTCATGGTGACGGTCGGCGGATCGATCGGCTGCGCTTCCAGCGGCGCGGTCACGGACGGATCGCAGAAAGTGTCGGCCACCGTGCCCTTGGTCAGGCCGGCGATGGCGATGATGTCGCCGGTCTCCGCCTGATCGACGGGCTGGCGTTCCAGGCCGCGGAAGGCGAGGATCTTGGAGATCCGGCCGGTCTCCACCGTCGTGCCGTCGCGCGACAGCACCTTGACCGACTGGTTGGAGCGGATCGACCCCGACTGGATGCGGCCGGTGATGATGCGCCCGAGAAACGGATTGGCCTCCAGGATGGTGCCGATCATCTTGAACGGCTCGTCCTTCGAGGCGGTGTGCGGCTCCGGCACATGGGAAAGGATCAGGTCGAACAGCGGCGCCAGCCCGCGGCTCCGATCGACGCCGCTCGGCTCCTCGGCCATCCAGCCGTCGCGGCCCGAACCGTAGACGACGGGAAAGTCGAGCTGCTCCTCGTTGGCGTCGAGGGAGACGAAGAGATCGAAGATCTCGTTCAGCACTTCCTGATGGCGCTCGTCCGGCCGGTCGATCTTGTTGATCGCAACGATCGGCTTCAATCCCACTTTCAGCGCCTTGCCGAGCACGAACTTGGTCTGCGGCATCGGCCCTTCCGAGGCATCGACCAGGATGATGGCGCCGTCCACCATGTTGAGGATGCGCTCGACCTCGCCGCCGAAATCGGCATGGCCGGGCGTATCGACGATGTTGATGCGCGTGTCGCCCCAGACCACCGAGGTCGCCTTGGCGAGGATGGTGATGCCGCGCTCGCGCTCCAGATCGTTGGAGTCCATCGCGCGCTCGGCGACACGCTGGTTGTCGCGGACCGACCCCGACTGGGCAAGCAGCTTGTCCACGAGGGTCGTTTTGCCATGATCGACATGCGCGATGATCGCGATGTTGCGAAGCTTCATAAGTCACCGAAAAAAGAGATGGGCGTGGCGGCTCTTACGCGGTCAATGAGGAAAAACGCCACAGTCTGGCCCTGCAAATAACCGTTCTTGGCGGATCGCGAAAGTCCCCCCGGGTGCATGGCAGGTCTTACGGACCGGCCAAGGGGCGCGAATCGCGGAGATCGGCGAGCGATCGGCTCAGCTGGCGGGCGGTGACGCCGGGGCACCGCAGGGAATCAACGCAAAATCCTGGATCCGCTCCCAGGCGGCCGTATGCTTGTTCTCGTCCCATGACAATGCGTATTCGGGGCCGGGGGCGCGCCAAGTGCGATAGCGGCCGGGCGCGAGACCGCCCCGCACGACCACGTCGAGGGTCGCGATCACCCAGACCGGCGCATCGTCGGCGGAGCAGAATTGGTCCAGAATAGTGGCGGTCAACGGCGGCCGCTCGCGATGATATTCCTTCGGTGCCATCTCGCGGAAGTTCTGGCTGACCAGCCCCGCTGCGATCAGTCGCTCGGCCCGCTCGTTCCATGCCATCGCCAGGGGGCGCGAGAACACCGCGCTCGCCGCCTGCAGGCGGCTGACCCAGTTCGGTCGGCCGGACCAGCTCCAGGCCGCGTAATTCTCTCCGATCCAGAGGATCTCGCCCCGGCGTTCCGCCAGCACGCGGCTCAGCGTCGGTTCCGGCGCGGCCTGGTCGACACTGATCTGACGCAGTTGACGGCTGTCCCAGACGGACGGAACGGCAGCGATGAGAAGAATCGCGGCGAGGGCCGCCGCGGGGTTCAGCCACCGGGGCTTGCGCATCGCCACGTAGATCACCGCGGTTGTCAGCAGCGGCACGGCCAGCCAGTGCAAAAGCTTTATCGTCGTTGGAAGCCCGCTTCCCATGTCGGCGGGACGACTCCCGATCAGTTGCGCGAAAACATAGACCTTCAGGCCTCCGTCGATCAGCGCAAAGGCCGCCGTCAGCCCCCAGCATGTAAGCACCAACGCACGGCCGGGCCTCCAGTCGCGATGGCGCAAGGCGACGGCAAGTAGGCCGAGAGCCGTGCCGGCGGCGCCCGCCGTCAGCATCAGATGATCGGTGCCGAGCCAAGCCAGAATCAACGCGGCAAGCGCCAGCCGGGAGGCACTGCCGCGGCGCCACAATTCGATGACGCATAGGCCGAAGGCGGTCGCCGCCATGACCGACAGGAGCCATTCGGCCCGCCACAGCTGGGCCTGGACGACAAGCAGCGACGACAGGAGATCGCCGAAGACGAACGACGCGGCAAAGCTTACCAGCATGGCTGCCGCCGCGCCGAGATAGAGGCCGCGATGGTGTGTGGCCGGCAGGCTGGCCGCCAGCAGCACGGTGGCGGTCCGAGCGATCAGCAGAGCCCAATCTTCCGGCTGCCACCGTCCGAGGAACAGATAGCTACTGCGCAGATCGAGTACGGCCAGCCATTGCGGGTCGATCGCCGTGAACAGCCGGCCCAGAACAGGCGCGTCCGCTGCTGCCAGCGCCAGAGCCACGGCGACGGCGAGCCAGCCTGTTGCCAGCAGCGCAATCATTGCCGCGCGGCGATGACGAAGCTCAAATAGGACCCAGAAACCCCAGACCAGAAAGCCCGGCAGCGCCATGATCGGATGGCACAGAGCGGCAACGCAAAGCGGAGCGAGCGCTAAGCGCGTGTGTCCCGACGCAAGGAGGGCGAGCGCTGCCAGCACACCGGCTTCTGCGAATGGCCGCGAGGTGGCAAACGGCTCGCCATAGGAAAATATGCCGAAATCGCCATATTGCGGTGGCAGCACGACGACGAAGAGCAGCATAGCCCAGCGAGCCGGGCCCCGCACCAGCTGGCAGGCGAGCGCGGCGAAGGCGGCAAACCAGAGCAGCAGGCCGGCCAGCGCGATCAACATGGCGCCGCGCGCGACGCCGAACAGGTCGGTCGCGGCCGCAATGACGACGGGAAACAGAGTAAAGCCGAACTGCCCGTCCTTGGCGAACATGAGATCCCGGCCCAGCCCCTTGGGCGCATGATCCGCCAGCGTATGGGCGATATAGATCCGCGCGTCGTGGACGATGCCCACGTAGGGCCGGAAGAACAGCCACAGTGCGACCAGGCCGAGGGCGGGAAGGCCGCACGAGACAATCCAGCGCCATGCTGCAGGCCGGCGGAAGACCGCCGCCGGCGTTGTGAGGACCTGGCTGAGGGGGGCAGCCATCATCGTGCAGGCGGCGAGAACAGGAGGGCCCGGCGGGCTGCGAAGTTGCATAGGAAAACCACCACCGCCGTCGGAATCTTGGCGAGCGTGTAGGGCACGGCCAGAAAGTCCGTCAGCGCCAGGAGGAGGACTTCGGTGATAACCAGTCCGGCCAGGCCGATCGCGGCGAAGGCGACGAATTCCATCCAGGGATTGCGGAGGCGCCGGGCGCTGAAGACGAAGCCAACGCTCATCGCATAGACCAACGCTAAACCCGCGCTGAAACCGATGGCGGCTGAGACGCCGACCGGCAGGTGGGCCCATTCCGTCAGCCCGATCAGAAGTCCGTAGTCGAGAGCCAGGGCAGCGGCACTGCTGAAGCCGTAGCGCAGGAACTCCGCAATGTTTCGCGCCGATCCCTGCGGGCCCTCCAGTGCTGAGAGCCGTAGGTCGGATACGTGGCCGGCGCCGTCCGACAACATTGTCAGGCCGCCCGCTGTGGCACCGCCCGCACGCTCTTCAGCGCTTCGGTCGCGCCCGACAGGCCTGCTTCGCCGTATTCGGCGTCCTCGTTGACCTCCCAGACATCATAGACCGTGCGTCCAGCCTGGATGTTGAGAGCCGTAAGTAGGCCGGTCATCATGGCATGGTCCTGGTTGTTGTACTTGTGCATGCCGTTGCGGCCCACCAGATGCAGCGTCGAAAAGTTGGCTTCGATGTCGCGTCGGATCGCCGCCACGTTGTCGGCATAGGCATCGTCATAGACGGGATAGGCCTTGGGTTGGCGCACCACGCAGGCGTCGCGCACGTCTTCCGGCCGCATTAGGCCGATCTTGCCGATCTCCCGCTTGGCGAGCTCCGCCAGCTCCGCGTCGGATGCCGACCAAAGTCCGTCGCCCTCGAAGCAGAAATATTCCAATCCCAGGCAGGTCGAGGTGGTGTCGGGCACCATTTCCGGCGACCACGAGCGGAAGTTCTGGACGCGTCCGACCCTGACGTCGGGATCGTGAATGTAGACCCAGTTATCGTGGAGTTCGATGTCAGATTCGCCGATCAGCACGACGGTCAGGAAGTCGCGATAGCGCAGGGAGCGTGCATGAAACAGGCTCAGAGGCCTTGGCGAGAGGGCATTCATCAGATCGCAGACCGCGGCTGACGACACCACGTGGCGAGCTGCGAAAACCTCGCGCGTTCCGTTGCCGCGCACGGCCTCGACGGCCCAGACCTTTGCCGCCTCGTCCCACCGCAGCCGTTCGACCTTGCGGTCCATGAGCAGCGAGCCGCCGAGTGACTCGATCTTGCGGGCTGCGGCCTCCCACATCATGCCGGGACCGCGCCGGGGATAGCGGAACGATTCGATCAGCGTCTTGGCTGCCGGCCCCTGGCTCGATGAGCGGCCGAGCGAGCGCCGGCAGGCATCGAGCAGCGCCGAGGCCAAGTCGAGCCCCTTGATCCGCTGGGCTGCCCAGTCGGCCGAAATCTCGTCGCACGACATGCCCCACACCTTTTCGGTGTATGTTTTGAAGAAGATCGAAAACAGCCGCTCGCCGAACTGGTTGCGCACCCACTCGTGGAAGGTTCGCGGAGTCTCGACCGGAGTCAGACGCGCCCGCACGTAGGAGGCGACGCAGGCCGCGCTCTCCAGGGGGCCGAGCTTGCGGAACGCCTCGAAGGCCTTCAGCGGGTAGGCGAAGAACTTGCCGCGATAGTAGATGCGCGACAAACGCGGCCGTTCGATGAAGTCGTCGGGCAGAATCTCGTTCCAGAGGTCGACGATCTCCTTCGACTTCGAAAAGAAGCGGTGCCCACCGATGTCGAAAAGAAAGCCGTTGTGCTCGACGGTCCTGCTGATGCCACCGACGTAGGTGGCGTCTTGTTCCAGAACGCAAACGCTACGTCCGGCTTTGGCCAGGGAATAGGCTGTCGTCAAGCCAGCGGGCCCGGCGCCGATCACCAGAGTCTCGACGGGCGCAGTCATTCCGATTCCTTCCCTGCGTAACGTGCCATAACCTTCAGTATTGCGGACTAGGTAAAGATTTCCCGAAGCCGGCGCTCGATTGGCCGTATCGCGCGTGCGGCCGGACCGATATCCAGGGCTCGGAAGGCTCGACGGTCCTTCACGGCCTCAAGGCGCCGCATCGGATTGTCGGGCCATGCGCACGCCGGGATGCCGAAAACTCTGTCTTTGGTACCGCTCAAAACGGCCGCGAACAGCAGGGGCCGACGCCCTCCGACAGCGCGACCTGGCGCAACCAGCGAAAGCCGCGGGCGATGAAGACCTGGCCGTCGTGATCGGCCCAGGTTCCATGAGCGATCACCACCTTTTCCGGGGCCCAGCTCATCACCGTCGCGAGAGCCTGCCGCCCCAAGTCGCGGTCGAGCCAGCTGAAACGCCATTCGAGCGGCGCCATGCCGTCCGGCTCGGTGATCTTGCAGAGGTGGGCGAGGCGGGTTCGCCAGCCGTGCCAGCCTTTCTGGCTGGCGAGGAACTCGTCCGAGAAGTTTTCGATGAGGTCGGCGAAAATGGCCGTCCTGGAGCGGCGGTGAAAGAACACCGTCTCCTCCATCATCGGGCTGCCGCGAAAGACGACCTGGTCGATCTCTCCGCGCCACGCCTCCGGCGCCTCGTCGCCGAGCGTCTCGAAGTGGAGATCGCGCCGCTTCTTCATCAGAGCCGGCAGTGCCCAGAGACGGACGCCCGGAAAGGCCGCCGCCCATTCGCCCATGGCCAGATGATGCAGCTTGTTCGGCGAAACGAGGTGAGCGGGCGAACCGAGCCCCTCGATTTCGGTCTTCAGTTCGTCGTCGAGGGCGATCGGCGACCAGATCCAGAGCGAACCGTCGTCCAGGCGGACGACCACCATGCGCGTCGGATAGGGAAGCGTGTAGAAGGCGACCACCGGCCCTTCGCAGAGCCAGATGTCCTCATCGATTGGCTGAAGGCGCGTCATCGTTCGCGGCTCGTTCGGCGGTCAAGGGGCGGACGTCTCGAAGCCTTATCAAGCGCGGTCGCGACGATGTTTTCCATGCGGCAAATCGCACTGGCTTTCGCCAATTTAGACTTCAGATCCCCATTTCCGCCAGCCGTTCGAAGGCCGATGGGCCGGCCGACGGGGTTATAAGCCTGCAGGCGATTGCGCGGGCGCAGTCTTCCGGCGTCCGCTTGTCGGTGTCCAATTCCATATCATAGATGCCGGGGACGTGGACTTCTCTTTGCCACGCGAGGATCGGTGACGGCACAGGCGCATCGGGGGCGGCCGAAAGATAAAGGCCCTCCCGTCCGGGCTGGCTCCGCGACCGCCGCTCCAGGATGGTGTCCAAGGCACAGCGCACGCCGACGAAAAGCGCCGGCAGGCCCGTAAGACGCCGCGCGCAATCGGCCAGGATCGACCGTGGCGCGGCATAGTCGTTATGGTGCCCGACGTCGACGACGACGTTCAACCCCAGGCGGGAATGGGCGGCGACGGATTCGTAGAGGGCCGCATAGAGCGTGGCGACCAGTGGCTCGAGGTCCGGCCGTTCGCCGCCGGGCCGCAGGCCGATCCCCGGCCGACACCGTTCGGGAATGGCCTGCGCGAAAAGATCGACGCCAAGATTGATCCAGATCTCGTCCAATTGGCGCTGCATGGCCTGGGCGATGCTCGTCTTGCCGGACCGCGGCGCGCCGTTCAGCACGACGATGGACCCGAAACGTCTTTCGATGGTCATCCTCGGTCTCGCATCGTCTTGGCGGTCGGGTCTGTCGGCGGCGCGGGCGATCGGGCGCCGGCCAAATGGGGTCGCCGGCGCCGCGTATTGTTAGGCGACGAGGCCGCGCTTCTTCAAAAGCGCTGCCGTCGACGGCATGCGGCCGCGGAAGGCGGTATAGAGCTCCGCCGCGTCGCGCGAGTTGCCGGCCGAATAGATGTAGCGCAGCAGGTTCGCGGCCGTCTGCGCGTGGAACGGGTCCTCGACCTCCGAGAAGGCTTCGAAGGCGTCTGCGTCGAGCACTTCCGACCAGAGGTAGGAATAGTAGCCGGAGGAGTAGCCGTCGCCGGAGAAGATATGCAGGAAGTGCGGCGAGCGATGGCGCATGGCGATCTCGGCCGGCATGCCGATCCCGGTCAGCAGGTCCAGTTCCCGGGCCAGAGGATCGGTCGGCGCCTCGTCGGACTCGTGCAGACCGAGATCGACCAGCGCCGACGCCGTATATTCGACGGTGTCGAAGCCGGCATCGAAATTGCGGGCGGCGATCAGCCGGTCCAGGAGAGCGGCCGGGATCGGTTCGCCGGTGACCGCGTGGCGCGCATGACGCGTCAGGACGGCGGGCACCGTCAGCCAATGCTCGTAGAGCTGCGACGGCAATTCGACGAAATCGCGCGACACGGCGGTCCCGGAGAGCGATGGCCAAGTCACGTCGGACAAGAGGCCGTGCAACGCGTGTCCGAATTCATGGAACAGCGTGCGGGCATCGTCGAGCGACAACAGCGCCGGCTCGTCCGCTCCCGGTTTGGCGAAGTTCATCACATTGTAGATGATCGGGGTCTGGCCGCCGTCCATCTTGTACTGGCCGCGCAGCGCGCTCATCCAGGCGCCCGAGCGCTTCTCGGGCCTGGCGAAATAATCGCCGAGGAAGAGGCCCCGTTCGCGCCCGTCGGCACCGCTCACCCGCCAAGCGCGTACGTCGGGATGCCAGGCGCTGGCGCCGTCCAGCAGCTCGAAGGAGAGACCGAACAGCCGGCCGGCGACGTCGAAGGCCGCCTCGATCATCCGTTCCAACTGAAAGTACGGCTTGACCTCGCTTTCGTCGATGGCGAATTCGGCCGCCCGGCGCTTTTCGGCGTAATAGCGCCAGTCCCAGGGCGCCAGCGGCGCGTTGTCCCCCGCCGTCGCCGCCAGGGCGGAAAGGGCTGCGGCGTCGCTTGCCGCGCGCTCCTTCGCCTTCACCCAGACCTCTTCCAGGAGCGCGCGCACCGCTTGCGGTGTCTTGGCCATTTCGTCGTCGAGCTTGTAGGCGGCAAAGGACGGGTAGCCGAGCAGCCGGGCCTTCTCGGCGCGTAGCGCCAGGATCTCGGCCATGATCGGCCGGTTGTCCGACGCGCCCTCGTTTTCGCCTCGCGCCACCCACGCCTTGAAGGCCTTTTCGCGCAGATCGCGGCGCGACGAGAAGCTGAGGAAGGGAACGATGATCGAGCGCGACAGGGTCAGCGCGTAGCCGTCCAGACCGCGCTCGCTCGCCGCGGTCGCCATGGCCGAGCGGACGAAGGCGGGCAGGCCGGCCAGATCGGCATCGTCGAGCTGAAGCACGAAGTCGCGCTCGTCGGCCAGCACGTTCTGCGAAAAGCGAGTTCCGAGTTCGGCAAGCCGGGCGTTGATGTCGGCCAGGCGCTGGCGCTCGTCGCCCACGAGGCGGGCGCCGCCACGCACGAAATGGGTGTGGGTGCGCTCCAGCAGGCGGCGATCCTCGTCGCTGAGACCCAGGCGGTCGCGGTCTTGATGAAGCCGGTCGAGCCGGGCGAACAGGGCGGCATTGAGGGTGATGGCTGACCCGTGCTGGGCCAACAGCGGCGAGATCACGCGTTCGGTGGCGCGGATGGCATCGTTGCTGTGGGCGCTCGCCAGCGTGAAGAAGATCCGGGCGACGCGCGTCAGGTCGCGGCCTGCCCGCTCCATGGCGGCGACGGTGTTGGAGAAGGTCGGCTGCTCCGGATTTTCCGAGATGCGGGCGATCTCCTCCAGATTGAGGTCCATCGCCGTGCGCAGCCCGGGTTCGAAATCCTCCGCCTCGATCGCCGAGAAGACGGGAAGGCCGAAGCGATCGTCACGCAAAAGTGACGGGATCAGGCTCATGTTCATTTTGTTCCTAGGCTTTCCAAATACTAAACCGCGTTAACGTCGGTTTATGAAATCGCGGCTGGGATATGTTTTGTCCGAGTTAATTATAAGGGCTTTCCCGGCGCAATCTGCAGTAGTACTTAATACTAAAGGCCGGTTGTGCCCAAGCAAAGATAAGAGGAAACATGAACGAGTTCATCCTCAATAACAATGCCTTTGGTTTTCTGCTGACGGACGTTTCGCGGCTATTCCGACAGGCTTTCGAAAAATCGATCATGGAAGCTGGACTTGATCTGACTCCGGGAGAGGTGCGGGCGCTGGCTCACGTGGCGCGTGCTCCGAACTCGCGGCAGACGGCGATCGCCGAGCGGATGGGCGTCGAGCCGATGACCCTGTCGGCCTATCTGGACCGGCTCGAGACGCGCGAACTCATCCATCGCGAAGTCGACCCGACCGATCGCCGCGCCAAGATCGTCACCCTGACGGACAAGGCCGTGGACGTGTTCGAGCGCATCCGCCCCCTGGCCACCGCCGTCTACGAGCAGACCACCACGGGGCTCGACGAGGAAACCTGCAAGATGATGCTCTCGGCGCTCGCTACCATGCGGCTCAATCTGTCCAGCGATCCGGTGTTGCGGCAGCCGTGGGCCGGCGAGAGCCACGCGGCCATTCCGCAGGCGGAGGCCAACTGACGGTCCTCGGGCGACAGTCGCTTCCCTGTCTCGCCAATCGGTCAAAACGGGCCTGCCTCGGTGCGGGCCGGAGCCGTCGAAATGGCGCCCGTCTGGGCCAGCATGACGAATTCCCCGAGGTTTTCGGGCGTCACATAGCCCTTGAACAGGCCGTTGGCGTCGACGACGCCCAGGGCCGGTTTGCCGGCCGTCTGCATCGTCTTCATCGCTTCCGACAGCGCAAGATGGCCGCGGACCAGCGGGATGTCGGTCTCCATCGTCTCGATGACCGGGGTATCCTTGCCGGTGCGCGCCAGGGCGTTGACCATCCCTTTGCGCGTCAGCATGCCGCGCAGCTGGCCGGCACCGTCGACCACGGGAAATTCATGCTGGGTGGTGCGCAGCAAGGCCTCGGCGGCGCTCGCCAGCGTCGCGCCGGTCCCCAGTGCCTCGAACTGGGTGATCATCACGTCCCGGACGCAGACGGAGCGTGAGGCGTCCTCGACGCCGACCTGATAGCTTTCGCTGGCCGCGGCCATGTAGACGAAGACGGCGATGAAGACGAGCAGCACGTTGCCGCTCGCCAGCCCCCAGAAACCGAAGACGAAAGCCAGGGCCTGGCCGGCCCGCGCGGCATAGCGCGTCGCCTCTGCGCGTGGGAACTTGAGCGCCAGCAAGGCGCGCAGGATCCGACCGCCATCCATCGGAAACGCCGGGATGAGATTGAACAGGACCAGGAAGATGTTGAGCGAGGCCAGGCGACCGAGGAAGCCCGCCGCCGAATTATCGAGCGAAGCCAGCGTCTCGGCATCGAACCGCACGCCGAGCGCCAGGATCAGCACCGCGGCGATGACGACATTGACCAGCGGCCCGGCGATCGCGACGATGATTTCCTCCCGCGGCCGCTCGGGCATCCTTTCCAGGCGCGCCATGCCACCGATCGGCAGGAGCGTGATGTCCGGCGTCGCGATCCCGTATCGCTTGGCCGCCAGCGCATGCCCGAACTCGTGCGCGACGACGCAGGCGAAGATGGCGATGATGAAGGCGACGCTTTCGATCGCCGCAGACCGGCCGCCGGCGTCGTAGGCCGAGACCCCGACCCAGACCAGCAGGATCAGGAAGGTGATGTGGATACGAATTTCCGATCCGAACAGCCTTCCGATGCTGAGCGACCATGGCATGACGCACGTTTCTCCCGTGAGGGGCGGCTACTCTGCCGCCTCCTCCTTATCTAGTCCGAATGAACGCAAAATGTCGGCCGCGATCTCGAAGGACCTCAGCCGGGCCTGGTGATCGTGAATCTGCCCCGTGATGATGACTTCGTCGGGCCGATACCGGTCGATCAGGGCGGTGATCTCGCGGCGCACCGTCTCCGGCGAGCCGGCTGCCGAACACGACAACGCGTCCGAGACGCGAGCCAGTTCCTCCGCCGACAGCACCGATTGAATATCGTCCACGGGCCGGGGCAGGGGACCCGGCCCGCCGCGCCTCAGATAGGCGAAGGCCTGCTGCATCGACGATTGCAGCCGCTTGCCCTCGCCGTCGGTGTCGGCGGCAAAGACATTCATCGCCAGCATGAAGGTCGGGCGCTGGCCGTAGGCGGACGGCCGGAAGGTCTCCCGATAGATTTCCAGCGCATGGTCGAGCGCGGCCGGGGCGAAGTGCGAGGCGAAGGCGTAAGGCAATCCGAGGTGGGCGGCGAGTTGCGCGCCATAGAGGCTGGAGCCGAGGATCCAGACGGGCACGTGCGTGCCGCTGCCCGGCACGGCATGGATCCGCTGCCCTGACTGGGGATCGTCGAAATAGGTCATCAGCTCGACGACGTCTTGCGGAAACGAATCGGCGGCTTCGAGATTGCGGCGCAGCGCCCGGGCTGTCGCCATGTCGGTGCCTGGCGCGCGCCCCAGCCCGAGGTCGATCCGGTCGGGATAGAGCGTCGCCAGCGTGCCGAACTGCTCGGCGATCACCAAGGGTGCGTGATTGGGCAGCATGACGCCGCCGGCGCCGACGCGGATCGTTCGGGTCGCGGCCGCCACGGCACCGATCACGACCGAAGTCGCCGCGCTGGCGATGCCCGGCATGTTGTGATGTTCGGCAAGCCAGAAGCGGTTGTAGCCCCACGCTTCCGTGTGGCGCGCAAGGTCGAGCGTATTCCGAAGCGCGGTCGCCGCATCCGCGCCTTCGGGGATCGGCGCAAGGTCGAGTACGGAAAAGGGGATCATCGCGAGCCTCGACGTAAGTGCTCGGTCTAATGTGGCGACTGCAGGCGCCAGTGCCAAGACGAGCACGCATCCCAGTCAAGCGATTACATTTTGCAACAATTCACTGGGCTGAAGGCAGGCTTTCGTTAACCATGACCATTCGATGGTAGCCATCGACGCCGGCGTAATACCGTTCTGAGCCGACGTCCACGGCGTTTCATGTCCGCAAGAGAGACACCCACGATGTCGGTCAGCACCATCGGATCGAGCACGACTGGACTATCCTCCAGCCTGATATCCACCAGCGCAGCCAGTTCTCAAACGAGTGCGGGAGCTCTTCAAGGCGAGCTCGCGCAGGCCCAGGCGGCTTTGGCGGCGGCGCAGGCGAGCGGCGATACGGCGGAGGTTGCCAAGCAGCAGGCGCTGGTCGCCAGCCTTCAACAGCAGATCACCGCCGCTGGAGGGGCCACCCAGCAAACGTCGTCCAGAAGCGACGCTGCAGCCTCCGCCGCGCCTCAAGCTCTCCCACCCGATGGCTTAGGGTCTGTCCAGACGGACCTGACGATCCTCAACGAGATGCGCGCGGGCAGCTCCGACGGAGAACCGGCCGGAAGTCCGAGGTCGCTCTCCGCCGTCGAACAGGAATATCGCCTCAACATGGCATCGGCCGGCGCGGAACCAGCTGCCGAGCCCCTCGGTCAGGTTTGAAAGCGGGGCTCGGTCGAGCCGGCCGACCCTACTGTTTGTCGCGCTTGGCGAGCGTGCGCAGCCGCAGCGCATTGAGGCGGATGAAGCCGGCGGCGTCCTTCTGGTCGTAGGCGCCGTGGTCGTCCTCGAAGGTGACGAGCGCCTCTGAATAGAGCGACTTGGGGCTTTCGCGCCCGACGACCATGACGTTGCCCTTGTAGAGCTTGAGCCGCACCGTGCCTTCGACGTTCTCCTGGCTCTTGTCGATCGCCGCCTGCAGCATCAGCCGCTCGGGCGCGAACCAGAAGCCGTTGTAGATGAGCTCCGCGTAGCGCGGCATCAGCTCGTCCTTCAGATGCGCCATGCCGCGGTCGAGCGTGATCGACTCGATTGCCCGGTGTGCCTGGATGAGGATCGTGCCGCCGGGCGTCTCGTAGACGCCGCGCGACTTCATTCCGACGAAGCGGTTCTCCACCAAGTCGATGCGGCCGATGCCGTTGTCGCGGCCGAGATCGTTGAGCGCGGCGAGCAGTTCGTGCGGCTTCAGCGCCTTGCCGTTCAGCGAAATCGGGTCGCCCTGCTTGAAGCCGATCTCGATGACCGTTGCCTTGTCCGGTGCCTCCTCGGGGCTGATCGTGCGCTGATAGACATAAGGAGGGGCCTCCTCGGCGGGGTCTTCCAGCACCTTGCCCTCGGACGACGAGTGCAGAAGGTTGGCGTCGACCGAGAAGGGAGCCTCGCCGACCTTGTCCTTGGTGACCTGGATCTGGTTCTTCTCGGCGAAGTCGAGCAGCGCGGTGCGCGACTTGAAGTCCCATTCGCGCCACGGCGCGATCACCTTGATGTCGGGATCGAGCGCATAAGCCGCCAGCTCGAAGCGCACCTGGTCGTTGCCCTTGCCGGTCGCGCCATGCGCGATGGCGTCGGCGCCGGTCTCGTGGGCGATCTCGATCAGCCGCTTGGAGATCAGCGGCCGGGCGATCGAGGTACCAAGCAGGTACTGGCCCTCGTAAAGCGCGTTGGCCCGGAACATCGGAAACACGAAGTCGCGGCAGAACTCCTCGCGCACGTCGTCGATATAGATCTCCTTGATGCCGAGCTGCTCGGCCTTTCGCCGGGCCGGTTCCAGCTCTTCGCCCTGGCCGAGATCGGCGGTGAAGGTGACGACCTCCGCTCCGTACTCGGTCTGCAGCCACTTCAGGATGATCGAGGTGTCGAGCCCGCCCGAATAGGCAAGGACGACCTTCTTGACGTCGCGCTTGGCAGCCATGGTGTGATGTCTTTCGGCAAGATTGGTTCCCTCCGCTCCTACACCAGGAAACGGGAGAATGAAAAGCCGAGCCGACGGCTGGTGAGCACAATATGCGGCCGTGGCGGAACGGATTGCGCCATGGGGCCTTCCATGGAGACAAGCAGGGAGAGGTTCCATGGCCGACGTCTCGGATGGTCCCGACCGGCGCACGGAGCTCGCGGCGGATCGCACGGTGTTTGCCGCGGAGCGGACCTATGCCGCCTGGGTCCGCACCGGGCTCGCCGCCATGGCGAGCGGCATCGGCGCCAAGAAGCTGCTCGAAGGCGTCGTTCCGGACTGGATGATCATCTCCACCGGGTCGATCCTGGTGCTGTTCAGCGCCTTCTGCTTCGGCGCCGCCGTCTTCCGGCAGCTCTATCCCGGTGCGCCGCCACCCTCGCCGGATACCCAGCGCATCCCGCCTTTCCTGCTGCTCGCCGTCAACGGCTTCCTCATCGTCGTCGCGCTAGCGGCGCTGATCGGCGTCTGGTTCGGCCAGACCGGCGGCGACTAAAGGCTCGCGATCCGGCAAACTGGCCAGATTCGGTCTTTGACAGCGGGACCACGGAGCGGCCTATAGTCCGGTGCCGGATTCGTCGGCGGGATCGGTCGGCTGAAGGCGGCCCGAGGTCACATGAAAACTCTTCTGGCCAGTTGGCCGTTCTGGGCCCTGCTGTCGGCCGTCTTCGCGGCGCTGACGGCGATCTTCGCCAAGGTGGGAGTGGCCGGCGTCGGCTCCGACTTCGCCACCTTCATTCGCACCGTGGTCATTTTGTGCGCACTGGCGCTGATCCTCAGCGCCACGGGCGGCTGGGAAAGCCTCTCCAACATCGCGCCGAAGAGCGGGCTGTTTCTCGTCCTGTCCGGCCTGGCGACCGGAGCGTCCTGGATCTGCTATTTCCGTGCCCTGAAGCTCGGCGACGCCGCCCGTGTCCAGCCGATCGACAAGATGAGCGTCGTCCTGGTCGCGATTTTCGGCGTCGTCTTCCTGGGCGAGCGCCTCAGTCTGCCGAACTGGCTGGGCGTCGCGCTGATCGCGGCGGGCGCCGTGCTGGTGGCCTATCGCGTGTGGGCGCGGGGGCGGTGAAAAACGGGTGGCATGACGACCCGCGGCGGCCTAAGACCCTTGCTTCATTGTCGCTCATCAGCCGAGGTAGGCCGCTCCAGTGACCTTTCTTCCCGATCTCGCCACGCTCGGCATGTTTTCGCTCGCCGCCTTCGTGCTGACCATCACGCCCGGGCCGGACATGACTTTGTTCCTCGGCCGTACGCTGTCCGAGGGTCGGGCTGCGGGCTTTGCCGCCATGCTCGGCGCGGCCTGCGGGGTCGTCGTCCACACCTCGCTCGCCGCCTTCGGTCTGTCGGCGCTGATTGCGGCCTCGCCGCAGGCGTTTTTCGTGCTGAAGCTGGCCGGCGGCCTCTATCTCGTCTGGCTCGCCGTGCAGGCGATCCGCCATGGCTCGGCCTTGAACCTGCACGCCGAGGCGAGCCGCAGGCATTCGCTGCTGTCGAACTGGCTGACCGGCGTCGGCATCAACCTGTTGAACCCGAAGATCATCCTGTTCTTCGTGACGTTCCTGCCGCAATTCGTCTCGGCCGGCGATCCGCACGCGCAGGGCAAGCTGTTCTTTCTGGGGATCTACTTCATCACTTTGGCGGTGCCGGTCACCGGCCTGATGATCCTCGGGGCGGATCGGCTGGCGTCGGCGCTGAAGCGCCGGCCGAAGATCATGCGTGGCATCGACTGGCTGTTCGCCTCGGTGTTTTCGGCCTTCGCCATCAACATCTTCCTCGCCAGGGCCTGACCACCGCCGCTTCAGGCGTAGGCGTAGGGGCCGCCCCGCTCCAGCGCCCGGCCATAGGCGGGACGCGCATGGATGCGCGCCAGGAAATCGCGAAGATTGGGCCGCTTCGACAGGTCGATCCGCTGCGCCGCCGTCTCCAGCTCTTCGAGGAGCCAGAGCACACGTTGCGAGCGTGAGTTCTCCAGATGATGGACGGTGATCACGGTTCCAGTCCCGCCGCCTCGCGCAGCGCCGCGTTGAGTCGATCCTGCCAGCCTGGACCGTCCGCCTGGAAGTGCTCCAGCACGTCCTGGTCGATTCTCAGCGACACCATCTCCTTGGCCCTTGGAATGGCCGCGCGTTCCGGCGCGCGATCGCGCTTGGTGGTGGCGGCCTTGAAGGCGGCTTCGGCGGCGGAGCGGGCATCGGTCGGGCGGCGGGGCATCGGGGGTTCCTCCGGAAACGAATGGGTCAGGCGGGTTCGGATCGATCCGCCGTGTCGGGCTGTTCGGCGCGCCAACGCCCGGCCGCCCGACCGGCGACAAGCCAGTAGACCATGGCAAAGACGAGGCCGGCGACCACCAGGGCCATCGTCACGCTCGCGGCCGGCATGTCGCCATAGGACAGCCGCGCGAAGGCAAAGGCGCCCAGTGCGCCGGCCGCGGCATGCAGGAGCAGCGAGCGCACCCCCAGCAACTCGGTCGCGACCATGAAGATCGCCCAGGGAATGAAAGCCGTCGAGCCCACCATCATGGTTTGGGCGAAGAACGTGGCCCCTGCCTCGATCCAGAAGATCGGACCGGCACCGGCCGCCGCATCGGCGTTGAAGAACGGCCAGAGCAGCGCGAAGGCCGCCGCCAGACAGGCGGCCACGAAGCCGAGCAGAACGACGAACAGGAAGCGCAGGACGGTCGTCATCGATCCTCGACCATGGGTTTTTCCGACGCCGTTGATGTGTGGGATGTGGTTCTGAGACCGAAGCCGCAGGCATGGCGCCCGGCAATGCGCCAGTAGATCCAGCCGGCGGGCGCCGCGACGAGAGCGATCGGAGCGGCTTCGGCGACAGACTCCCACAGGAAGGGGCCGCCGTGACCGCGGAGGGTGTTGAACAGAAAGAAGTTGGACCAGAGCATGAGGTCCGACCCGACTATCACCGCCAGTGCCACATGCCCGATCATGGAGCGATAAGACGTCGCCTCCAGCACGATACAGGTCGCCAGGAGCGGCAGGACGAACGGCAGCCCAAAGCTGACGATCGGGATGAAGCCGAAGGCGGAGGCCAGCCCCTTCAACACGTCAACCCGACGCTCGTCGTTTAGCAAGCGATCGGCCAGCATCTCGACGCCGTAGAGCCCGGCCGCGAGCCAATAGGCCAGCACAAAGCCGCCGAGCACCAGCCCGATGCGTTTGAGAATCAGGCCGGCCGGCATCTCCGCGAGGAACTTACCGGGCGTGCTCATGTCCCCAGTCGGCGGGCATCGCGATGCCTTCGAGTGCGACGCGCTCGGTCTTCTTCAGCCGCTCCGATTCCGACTTCAGCTGGCCGCATGCGGCAAAGATGTCGCGGCCGCGCGGCGTGCGGATCGGCGAGGCGTAGCCGGCCTGGTTCACATAGTCGGCGAACAGCTCGATCTGGTCCCAGTCGGAACACTCGTAGGGGCTTCCCGGCCACGGGTTGAACGGGATCAGATTGATCTTGGCCGGAATGCCCTTGAGCAGCCGCACCAGCTCCTTGGCGTCCGCCATGGAGTCGTTGATGCCCTTCAACATGACGTACTCGAAGGTGATGCGCTTGGCGTTCGACAGGCCCGGATAGGCGCGGCAGGCCGAAAGTAGCTGCTCGAGCGGGTATTTCCGATTGATCGGTACCAGTTCGTTGCGCAGTTCGTCGTTGACGGCATGGAGCGAGATGGCGAGCATCACGCCCATCTCGTCACCGGCGCGGCCGATCATCGGGACCACGCCCGAGGTCGACAGCGTGATGCGGCGCTTCGACAGGGACAGGCCCTCGCCGTCCGACACCACGGCCAGGGCCTGCTTGACGTTGTCGAAATTGTAGAGCGGTTCGCCCATGCCCATCATCACGACATTGGAGACGAGTCGGCCCTCGCTCGGCACGATCGCGCCGGCGGGCGTGTCCTGATCGGGGAAGTCGCCAATCCGCTCGCGCGCCATCAGCACCTGGCCGACGATCTCGTCGGGCAAAAGGTTGCGCACCAGCTTCTGCGTGCCGGTGTGGCAGAAGGTGCAGGTCAGCGTACAGCCGACCTGGCTGGAGACGCAAAGCGTGCCCCGGCCTTCCTCGGGAATGTAGACCGTCTCGATTTCGACCGGCCGGCCGGCGCCGCGGGAGGGAAAGCGGAACAGCCATTTGCGCGTGCCGTCGGTCGAAATCTTTTCCTCGACGATCTCGGGCCGTGCGATCGAATAGTGGTCGTCGAGCTTCTGGCGCAGGTCCTTGGCGATGTTCGCCATCTGGCCGAACTCGGCGACGCCGCGCACATAGAGCCAGTGCCAGAGCTGGGCGACACGCATGCGCACCTGCTTTTCCGGCACGCCGATGTCGCGCAGCGCCTGTGCCAGTCCCATCCGATCCAGGCCGATCAGCGACGGCTTCTCCGGCGCGCGCGTTGGCAAAGCCGCATGCGGCGGCTGCGGACGGGTATCGGGCGTGGCGAGATCGATGGATACGGCCATGGATTCTCTTGCAAGGCGCGGATGAACGTTGAACGGCTATTGCGCGTTCAAATGAGCGTTTCCAGCCCAAGAGGCAAGAGGGCACCACCCACGTCCCGGCGGGACGCGGGGCGAACGACCGGATTCGACAGGGTGGACCGCACAAAAAAATCGCGGCGCCGGGATACCCGGCGCCGGATCGTCGCGGCCGGGCCGCTCGTGATTATTTGCAGCTCTGGATCGAGTCGAGCGCCGCCGTCACGCCGGACAGCGAATAGGTGTAGTGCGTGTTCGTGCCGCGCTGGGAGGTCGCGTCCACCTGCAGCGTGCTGCCGGCCTTCAGCGCCGTGACGAGCTGCGGTTCCTCCGCCGCGTTCTCCATCCAGGCGGACTCGCCCTTGGTGAACATGGAGTACTTCTTGCCGTCCACGTCGAGGGTCACCTTGGAGCCTTCGCGCAACGGATAGCCCATCACCACCTGCGGCTCATAGGAAATGCCCTGTCCGGGCTTCTGCGAAACCAGAAAGAAGATGTCGCCGTGGTCGACGCTCGCCGGTTCCATCTTGGTCGGCGTCGACAGGATGTAGCAGATCTTCTCGCCGTTGTTCTCGTAGGAATAGCTGCCCCAGTAATTGAACTGGTTCATCCGTGTCGGCGTCTGCGCTGCGGTCGCGACGCTCGACAGAGTGAGTATAGCCGCCGTTGCCGTCACGATTTTCTTCAAGGACATGGCTCCCCGCTCGTTTGCTTTTCGCTCGTCTGGATGCTGTCAGTCGTCGCCCGCTGGACGGCGCAGCCTCGCGAATTTTCCATTAACTCTATTGATCCAAGGTTAACGGAAACCGAATTCGGCTGCACGCTCGTGCACCCTTTCAGGATCGGTCGCAATAGCATGCAAAGCCCGGCGGGACGGCGTCGAACACCCTCGTCCCACGTTTGCGGAGTGAACGAAACAACTTGGCGAGAATTTGACGATGCCGAGGCGATATCCAGACCGAATCCAGCTTGGGTGGGGTTTCAAGCCGACCGGCGAAGGTCGCCGAGCGCCTCGCGAGCCCGCTCGTAATGCTCCGGCCGGATGTTCTGTCGCACGGCGTTGAAGGCCGCCCATAGCACCGCGAGGTCATCGGTGAAGCCGAGGCCGAACAGGAAATCGGGAACGATGTCAACCGGCAGGACGAAATAGGCGAGGGCGGCGAGAAGGATGCCGCGGGTCGCCGTCGGCGTTTCCGAATCGATCGCGCAATAATAGGCGGCGACCACGTCCTCCATGAACGGGATATAGCGCAGGGCACGCCGGACGGTGTCGAAGAAGGACGAGCGGATGCGGCTTTCCTGCCGTTCCTGCTCTTCCGGCGAGCCCGGCACCAGAATTTCGCCCAGCTTCGTGCTGTCCATCGCCTGTTCTCCTCGTGCTCTCGGACGAGAAGATGGTTGCCGCGCCCACCTTCGGCAAGCCCGGACGCCCGCAACTCCTGTCGCCGTCTAACGGCCGTATCCGGCGCTGGCGAATGGCACTTCGTCGCTGTCAACCGGCCAGGTCTCGGCTGCTCGCGCCGCTGTCAGAGGATAGGCCTCTTCCAGGATGTAGGGGCCGCCGCCGACCGAATCCTTCGACGAGAACAGCCCGAACCGGGTGACCGTGAAAGGCGCCGTGCGGAAGTTTCCGCGCCCGGCCAGATAGCGCGCGAGCTCTTCCGGCTTCGGCTGCTTGAGCCGCGCAATGGTGACGTGCGGCGTGAACTTGCGCTGATCGGACGCGACACCGAGGCGGCGCAGCGTGCGGTCGATATCGGCCTGCAGGGCATCGAGCGCAGGTGAGGGCTCGACGCCGGCATAGAGCGAATGCGGCTTCTTCGAACCGAACACCTCCACGCCCCGCAAGGCCAGGGTGAAGGACGGGCGTTCGACCCGATCGAGGGCCGCGACCACCTCGTCGGCCAGCCTGGCCTCGATGTCGCCGATGAAGCGAAGAGTCAGGTGGTAGTTTTCGGGCTCGATCCATCGGGCCGAGGGCAGGCCGCCGCGCAGGAAGGAGAGCGAAAGCGCGGCGTCGCGCGGTATTTCGACAGCGGTGAAAAGTCGCGGCATTGGAGGCTCCTTCCGCTTCGAATCACGTGCAGCGTCGAGAGTTCCATCTGGCGAGCGTTGGTTCAAGGATGAACGCCTGCAAAAGGTAAACGCCTCGATCCGTCTGGTGAACAATACACAGGAAAGTTTGGCCGGAGATGGAATGGGCGCCGCTCACCCGGCGGCGGCGGCGATGATTTCGTCGAGCTGCTTGGTCACCGCGGGCAGGATGCGCTCGACGATGATCTTCACGCCGGCGGGGTTCGGGTGCATGTGGTCGGCCTGATTGAGCGCCGGGTCCGCCGCGACGCCGTCGAGGAAGAACGGATAAAAGGCGACGTCGTGGTCTTCGGCGAGGCGCGGAAAGATGGCGTCGAACGATTTGGCATAGTCCTCGCCCATGTTGGGCGGCGCCATCATGCCGGTCAAAAGCACCGGAATCTGCCGCTCGCCGAGCCGATTCAGGATCTGGTCGAGATTGGTCTCTGCGATCTTCGGCGCGACGCCGCGCAGCGCATCGTTGGCTCCGAGTTCGAGGATGACGAGATCGGTATTTTCGGGCACCGACCAGTCGAGACGGGCGAGGCCGCCGCTGGTGGTGTCGCCCGATACGCCGGCGTTGATCACGTTCACGTCATAGCCGTTCTGCCTGAGCGCGGCCTGGAGCTGCTCCGGAAAGGACTCGCCCGGGCCGACGCCATAGCCCGCCGACAGGCTGTCGCCGAAGGCTACCACCTGCACGGCAGTATCGGCCTCGCCGTCGGACGAGGCGGCATGAGCGAGGGAAGGCGCCGCGATCAGCAATAGCAAGACAGCGAGGCGGCTCAGACTCTGTTGGAAGCGATGCATGGCAAACCCATATAGCGGACGGCCTTTCCGATAAGGCTCTCGTGTTTCACCGATATAGGAAGGCTCGACCTTGTCGGAACCGGCGATCGTTCTCGAAGACGTTCATCTGACCCTCGGCAGCGGACGAAACGCCGTGCACGTGCTCAAGGGGATCGGCCTGACCGTGGCGGCCGGCGAATCCGTCGGCATCGTCGGCCCTTCCGGATCGGGCAAATCGACGTTGCTGATGGTGCTCGCGGGGTTGGAGCGGGCCGACAGCGGCGTGGTGTCGATCGCTGGCCAGTCGCTTGCCGGGTTGAGCGAGGACCGATTGGCCGCCTTTCGCGGCCGCAATGTGGGGATCGTCTTCCAGTCGTTCCATCTCATCCCCAACATGACGGCGCTGGAAAACGTCGCCGTGCCGCTCGAACTGGCCGGCGCGGGCGACGCCTTTGCGCGGGCCGAACAGGAACTGGCCAGCGTCGGGCTGAAGGATCGCGTCCATCACTATCCGGGCGAGCTGTCGGGCGGCGAGCAGCAGCGCGTGGCGATCGCAAGAGCGCTCGCGCCGGAGCCGGCGATCCTCATCGCCGACGAGCCCACCGGCAATCTCGATCAGGAGACCGGCCGGCAGGTCGCCAACCTTCTGTTTGCCGAGCAGGGCCGTCGCCATATGACGCTCGTTCTGGTCACCCATGATCCCTCGCTGGCGTCGCGCTGCGGTCGCGAAGTGGCCGTGCGCTCCGGTCGGATCGTCTCCGTTCCGACGCCGCCGTCAGCCCGCGAACTGGCGGACCAGTCTGCATGAGCGCGGTCGGAGAAGCGGCGGCGGCGCCGGGCACGCATGTGGGCCGGCCGGTGGGCTTGAACCGTTGGCGTCTGGCGTTGCGCTTCGCCATCCGCGAGATGCGCGGCGGCCTCAAGGGATTCTACATCTTCCTGGCCTGCATTGCGCTGGGCGTCGGCGCCATCGGCGCCGTGAACTCCGTTTCGGCGATGATGAACGACGGCATCGAGCGCGAGGGCCGGGCGATACTCGGCGGCGATCTGCGCTTCGAACTGGAGCAGCGTCCCGCATCCGCCGAGGAGCGCGCCTATCTCGACGGGCTGGGCGACGTGACGGAGGTCGTCGAGCTGCGCTCCATGGTGCGGCTGGCCGACGGCAGCGACCAGTCGCTCGCCGAGGTGAAGGCGGTGGACGGCGCCTATCCCCTCTATGGGACGCTCGATCTCGATTCCGATCGCCCGCTCGGCGATCATCTTGCCGAACGGAATGGGCGCTTCGGCGCGGTCGCGGCGGAGGAGCTCTACGAGCGCCTGGGACTGAAGCCGGGTGCGGTGGTGCGGCTGGGCAGCATCGAGCTGGAACTGCGCGGCGTTCTGGAACGCGAGCCCGACGTGTTGTCCGGCGGCTTCAACTTCGCACCGCGCCTGATGATCTCCAGCGAGGCATTGCAGGCCAGCGGTCTCGTCCAGCCCGGCAGTCTGGTGGAATACGCCTACAAGGTCCGGCTGCGGGCGGGCGGCGATGCCGATCGCATCGCCGAGATCGCGGGCGAGCGATTTCCCGAGGCCGGTTGGAGCGTGCGCAGCTATGAGCGCGCCGCGCCGTCGCTTCAGCGCAATATCGAGCGGTTCTCGCAGTTCCTGACCCTGGTCGGCCTGACGGCTCTGATCGTCGGGGGCGTCGGCATCGCCAACGCCGTCAACGCCTATCTCGATTCCAAGCGCATGGTGATTGCGACCTTCAAGAGCCTGGGCGCGGGCGGATCGTTCGTCGTCGGCGTCTACCTCCTCCAGGTTATGGTTCTGGCAGCCATCGGCATCGCGATCGGCCTGGTGCTTGCGGCGGTGGCTCCCTTCGGCACGGCGCGTTTCCTCGAAAGCGTCATTCCCGTCGCGGCGGAGGCGACCGTCTATCCCGGTGCTTTGGCACTCGCGGCCCTCTTCGGTCTGCTGACGGCGCTCGCCTTCGCGCTGCTGCCGCTGGGTCGCACGCGCGACGTCGCCGCCACGGCCCTGTTTCGGGAGACCGGCACCTCAGGCGGCTATCGTATGCGCTGGGGCTACCTCGCTGCCGGGCTCGGCCTGGCGCTGGTGGTCGCCGCGCTGGCCTTGACGATCGCCAGCGACCGCCGGGTCGCCTTGATCTTCCTCGCCGCGACGGCTGCCGCCTTCCTGATCCTGCGAGTGGTCGCATGGGGCATCCAGGCGCTGGCGCGTCGGGCGCCGCACGTCGCTTCGACGCCGCTGCGTCTGGCGATCGGCAACATCCATCGCCCCGGCGCGCTGACGTCGTCGATCGTGCTGTCGCTCGGCCTCGGGCTGACGCTCTTGGTGACCATCGCCATCATCGATTACGATCTGCGCCACGAGATCGGCACGTCGATCGCCGCGCGCGCGCCCAACTTCTTCTTCGTCGACATCCAGGGCAGCGAGGTCGACGCCTTCGAGAACGAGGTCGCCCAATTGGCCCCGGATGGCGATCTCGACGCCGTGCCGATGCTGCGCGGCCGCATCACCAAGCTCAACGGCGAAGACGTCGCCACCATGGAGGTGCCTCCCGAAGGGGCCTGGGTGTTGCGCGGCGATCGCGGCGTCACATACTCCGCGACGGTCCCCGAAAATTCGACGCTGACGGCAGGCGAATGGTGGCCGGAGGACTATTCCGGCGAACCGCTGGTCTCGTTTTCCGACGAGGAGGGCAGGGCGCTCGGTCTGAAGGTCGGCGACACGGTCAGCGTCAACGTTCTCGGGCGCGAGGTGACGACGCGGATTGCCAATTTCCGGGCGGTGGAATGGGAAAGCCTGTCGATCAACTTCGTCATGGTGTTCTCGCCCAACACCTTTGCCGGCGCGCCGCATGCATGGCTCGCGACGCTCAGCCTGCCCGACGGCTCGGCGACCGACGAAAAGGCGATCTTGAACGGCATCACCAACGCCTTTCCAGCCGTGACCACGGTTCGGGTGAAGGACGCGCTCGATGCCGTCAACGGGCTGATCGCGCAGCTGGCGCTGGCCATCCGGGCGGCGGCAGCCGTCGCTCTGGTCGCATCGGTACTGGTGCTGTCCGGCGCCCTGGCTGCGGGAACACGGGGACGCATCCACGATGCCGTGGTCCTGAAGACGCTCGGCGCCACGCGCATGACGCTGATCCGGGCCTATACGACGGAGTATATGCTGCTGGGCGCCGCCACCGCCGTCTTCGCGATTGCCGCCGGCGCGCTGTCGGCGTGGTTCGTCGTCGCGCAGATCATGCAGCTTCCCTATCGCTTTGACTGGACGGTGGCGCTGACGACGCTGGTGATTTCGCTGGTGCTCACCGTCGGCTTCGGTCTGGCCGGCACATGGCGGGTGCTCGGACAGAAGGCCGCGCCCGTGCTGCGCGAATTGTAAGCCGTCCTGACAAGGCGCGCTCGAACGTGAGGCAGCCTACGACCACCATGGTTAATGACGAAGATTTAACCGAGATCGCCCGGTTTTCAGCCCTTTGCGGCATGACCACGCACTTGTAACGGAACGCCGAAATCCGCATATTGCTGGCAGGCTAGCTGGGCGTCCCGCCAGCGGCGCCTCGGCCCCGCTCGACGCATCTTGCGTTCGGCAGGCCGACACCCGACGGGACACGCAGAAAGGGAAGTGTTCAAAGATGGCTGACTATCGGAATTACGGCGCGCGCAGCGTGCCCGCTGCCGGTGCCAGGGCGGATGCCTCGATCGACCAGGGCCTCCGTTCCTACATGCTCAAGGTCTACAACCTGATGGCCGCCGGTCTGGCGATCACCGGTGTGGCGGCCTATGGCCTATTCTCGGTGGCGACGACGAGCGACCCGAGTCAGGCCGTGGCTCAAATCAAGAACACCTATCTGACCTCCGTCGGTGCCGCCGTTTACGGTTCGCCGCTGCAGTGGGTTCTGATGCTGGCGCCGTTGGCCGTCGTTTTCTTCCTGTCGTTCCGCGTCCACAAGATGAGCGTTTCGGCAGCCCGCACCACGTTCTGGGCCTACGCCGCGCTGGTTGGATTGTCGTTGTCGACGATCTTCATCATCTTTACGCCCGACTCCATCGTCCAGACGTTCTTTGCCACGGCTGCCGGCTTCGGCGCTCTTTCGCTCTACGGCTATACGACGCGCCGAGATCTGTCGGGCATGGGCTCGTTCCTGTTCATGGGCGTGATCGGCATCATTATCGCCTCGATCATCAACATCTTCATCGGCTCGGGCGCCATCGCCTTCGCCATCTCGGTGATCGGCGTTCTGGTGTTCGCCGGCCTCACCGCCTACGACACCCAGCAGATCAAGGAAATGTATTACGAGGGCGACGGATCGGCTGTGATGGGCCGCAAGGCCATCATGGGCGCGCTCAGGCTCTACCTCGACTTCATCAACATGTTCATGTTCCTGCTGCAGCTCTTCGGCAACCGGAACTAGGGCTCACATTGAACGGGGTCATTTCAGGGCGGTCTTCGGGCCGCCCTTTTCTTTTGGTTCGCGGTTTGGCAAGCAGGATCGATCGTCATCTTTTCGTCAGACCGAACCCAATGACCGCCGCCACCCTTCGCCCCGCCTCGCCGGCCGACATTCCCGCCATCACTGCGATCTACCGCGAGGCCGTCCTCCATGGCACGGCATCCTACGAACTGACGCCGCCCGACGAAGCGGAAATGCGGCGCCGCTTCGAGGGCCTCATCGCCGACGGTTATCCCTATATCGTCGCCGTCGACGCCGAGGGGGGCGTGCTGGGCTATGCCTATGCCGGGCCGTTTCGCACGCGGCCGGCCTATCGCTGGTCGGTCGAAGATTCCGTCTATCTCGCGCCTGCGGCGCAGGGCCGCGGGCTCGGCGGGCTGCTGCTCGACCGTCTGCTCGAGCTCTGTCGGGAGAACGGGTTTCGCCAGATGATCGCGGTCATCGGGGGCTCCGACCACTTTCCGTCCATCCGCCTGCACGAGCGGGCCGGTTTCGAGCACATCGGCGTCTTCAAGGCATCCGGGTTCAAGCATGGGCGTTGGCTCGACACGGTGCTGATGCAGCTGGCGCTCGGGCCGGGCGCGACGACCGATCCGGACGAGAGCGTCTATCCCGGAACGCTATTCAAGGGCTGAGGGAAGACGCAAAGCCATTGGCAGACCGTACAAGGACAGGCCTTGGTGCGGCAGTGAAAACTCCACGCCGCCCTCCCGGCCTTGAGCCGGGAGCCATTCCAGACGGCGTCATCCACCCGCGCGTCCGAATTCGCTCAGTTCGACTCCACCACCTTCAGATGCCGGTCGAAGACGCCAAGCACGGCTTTCAGATCATGGCCGCGCTTGAGGATCTGGCCGCTCGCCGCAATCACCGAGAAGGCGCCCTGCTTGCGGGCGAGCTTCGGATTCTTCTCGATCCGATAGAGCGGCATCTCGCTGGTCCGGCGGAAGATCGAGAAGACCGCGCGGTCCTTCAGCGTGTCGATGGCGTAGTCGCGCCATTCGCCGGCAGCGACCATCTGGCCGTAGACCCGCAATATTTCGGACAATTCGCGTCGATCGAACGACACCAGCGGCACCGGAGGAGAAGCGCGCACCAGCGGGAATTCGACAACCGCGCTGGTGCGCTCGCGCTCTGGCCAGAAATCGTCCACCGGTCCGTTTCCTTCTTTATGTTTCCATCCTGGGCGCATGGTCGCACGAAAGAAAGTTTGTCGCAAAAGCTTTACGGAAGGCTGCCGCGACGTTTATGCGCACCGCTGGTTTCCGACAGTCTAGCCGCTATTCGAGCGTCAATGTGGCGGCAGCCAGGATGGCGCCCGGGGCGCCTTTGTCGGTCACCACTTGAAGAAGCGCAGCGCAGCCGGTGCGGCCCTCCGGCTCGTCGGTCAGCGAGGCGATCGGAATATCCACCTCCAGCGGCTTGCCCGCCCACATGCCGACCACCTGCCAATCCCGTACGGGATGCGTGTTGATCAGCGTGCGGCCGGCGTTCTCGCCGTGCCGGACGGCGATCTGCTTCTGCTCGTCGTAGGTGGCGAGGATCAGCACCGTGGTCTGGCCCCGAAGCGAGGGGTCGGCGTCGGCACGGATGTGAAGGTGGCCGTCGATCCTCTGAAGCCGGATCTGGGCGTCGATCGCATCGGACTGGAGCCCTGTCGCGGCCAGCGCCGCATCGATCTGATGCCGCCGCGACCCGACCACCTGGCGGCGGCCGTTGACCACGGCCTGCGGCGTATAGACCGTGCCGCCGCCGAACGCCTTGGCATAGTCCCGCTGGCGCTCCGTGGCCTGCGGCGAACCGAAGGTGTCGCGCCAGCCGATATAATCCCAGTAGTCCACGTGATAGGCGAGCGTCACCAGGTTCGGTTGCCGGGCCAGTTCGGTGAGAACGGCTTCGGCCGGCGGACAGGACGAGCAGCCCTGGCTGGTGAAGAGTTCGACGACGCCGGTGATCTCGCTGCTGTCCGAGCCAGCCTGTGCCTCAGCGATGCGGGGAAGGGACAAAAGCACGGTGGCCGTCATCAGGAAGGCGGCGATGACTCGCACGTGAAGTCCTCCGGTGGGTCCTCCGCTCCGGCTTAATGTCCGGACGGCGGGCTGGCACTTCGCTCAACAGCTTTGCCAGACGAATTATTCTGGCAGCACCCATAGCACGGCGGATCTTACGAGCGAGTCAATTGCGGGTGAGACGGCCCCGCCATCGGATGACAATCGCGCGACGGCGCCGCGAGCAGGTTGCCCGCGGCGCCGTTGCGAGGCCGGCCGAAAGACCGGCATTGCATGAGCCTTAGGCGGCAAGACGCCGCAGCACGTAGTGCAGGATGCCGCCGTTCTTGTAGTATTCGAGCTCGTCCAGCGTATCGATCCGGCAGTAGAGCGGAACGGTGAGCACCGTGCCGTCCGACTTCTCGATCTTCGCGTCCAGGGTCTGGCGCGGCTGGATGTCGGCCAGGCCCTCGATGGTGACGATCTCGTCGCCCTTCAGCCCGAGGCTCTGCCAGGTCGTGCCCTTTTCGGCGAAGAGGAAGGGGACGACGCCCATGCCGACGAGGTTGGAGCGGTGGATGCGCTCGAAGGATTCGGCGATCACCGCCTTGACGCCCAGGAGCACGGTGCCTTTGGCCGCCCAGTCGCGCGAGGAGCCGGTGCCGTATTCCTTGCCGGCGAAGATCACCAGCGGCACGCCCTCTTCCTTGTACTTCATCGCCGCGTCGTAGATCGGCATCTCGACGCCGCTCGGCTGGTGCACGGTGACGCCGCCCTCGATGCCCGGCACCATCTGGTTCTTGATGCGGATGTTGGCGAAGGTGCCGCGCATCATCACCTGATGGTTGCCGCGCCGCGAGCCGTAGGAGTTGAAGTCCACCGGCCGCACCTGATGGCTGACCAGATATTCGCCGGCCGGGCTCGCCGCCTTGATCGATCCGGCGGGCGAGATGTGGTCGGTGGTGATCGAGTCGAGGAACAGGCCCAGGATGCGCGCGCCCTTGATGTCGGTGATCGGCTCCGGCTCCTGTCCCATGCCCTCGAAATAGGGCGGGTTCTGCACGTAGGTCGAGCGGTCGTCCCAGTCGTAGGTGAGCCCGCCGGAGACCTGGATCTGCTGCCAGTTCTCGTCGCCCTTGAAGACGTCGCCGTAGCGGCTCTCGAACATGTCGCGGGTGACCGTGGCACGCACGATGTCGGCGACCTCCTTGGTCGTCGGCCAGATGTCCTTCAGATAGACGTCGTTGCCGGCCTGGTCCTGGCCGAGCGGCTCGGTCGTGATGTCCTTGAACATCGAGCCGGCGAGCGCGTACGCGACGACCAGGGGCGGGGAGGCGAGATAGTTCGCCCGCACGTCCGGATTGACGCGGCCCTCGAAGTTGCGGTTGCCCGAGAGCACCGAGCAGACGACGAGATCGTTCTCGTTGACGGCTTCCGAGATCGGCTCGGGCAACGGCCCCGAATTGCCGATGCAGGTGGTGCAGCCGTAGCCGACGAGGTTGAAGCCGAGCGCGTCGAGATCGGGCTGCAGGCCCGCCTTCTCGAGATACTCCGTCACCACCTGGCTTCCGGGCGCCAGCGAGGTCTTCACCCAGGGCTTCACCTTGAGACCCTTCTCATGCGCCTTGCGGGCGAGCAGGCCGGCAGCCACCAGCACGTTCGGGTTAGAGGTGTTGGTGCACGAGGTGATCGCGGCGATCACTACGTCGCCATGGGCGAGGCCGTGGTCCGCTCCTTCGACGGGAACGCGCGTCTTGGCCGCGACGGCCGCGTCCACCGCTTCCTTCTTGGCGGGGCCGACGATCTCGCCGATGGCGGTCTTGAAGGCGCTGGCGGCATCGGTCAGCGCCACGCGGTCCTGCGGCCGCTTCGGGCCGGCGAGCGAGGGGACGACGGTCGCCAGGTCGAGTTCCAGCGTGTCGGTGAACACCGGATCGGGCGTGCCGTCCTCGCGGAACATGCCCTGCGCCTTAGCATAGGCCTCCACCAGCGCGATGCGGTCCTTGTCGCGGCCGGTCGCCTCCAGATAGGCGATGGTGTCCTTGTCGATCGGGAAGAAGCCGCAGGTCGCGCCATATTCCGGCGCCATGTTGGCGATCGTCGCCTGGTCTTCGAGGCTGAGGTTGGAGAGGCCGGGGCCGAAGAACTCGACGAACTTGCCGACGACGCCCTTCTTGCGCAGCATCTGGGTGACGGTGAGCACCAGGTCGGTCGCCGTCGTGCCCTCGGGCAGCTTGCCGTCCAGGCGGAAGCCGATCACCTCGGGAATCAGCATGGAGATCGGCTGGCCGAGCATCGCGGCTTCGGCTTCGATGCCGCCGACGCCCCAGCCGAGCACCGACAGGCCGTTGACCATGGTGGTGTGCGAATCGGTGCCCACCAGCGTGTCGGGATAGGCGATCGTCTCGCCGCCCTCGTCCCTGGTCCACACCGTCTGGGCCAGATATTCCAGGTTCACCTGATGGCAGATGCCAGTCCCGGGGGGCACGACCCGGAAGTTTTCGAAGGCCTCCTGGCCCCAGCGCAGGAAGGTGTAGCGCTCGCCGTTGCGGCCGTATTCGGCGTCGACGTTCTTGGAAAATGAGTCCTTCTGGCCGAAATAGTCGACCATCACCGAGTGGTCGATGACGAGATCGACCGGCACCAGCGGATTGACGCGCTTGGGATCGGCGCCGAGCGCGCTCGTGGCATCGCGCATGGCCGCGAGATCGACGACCGCCGGCACGCCGGTGAAGTCCTGCATCAGGACGCGGGCCGGCCGGTAGGCGATCTCGTAGCCCGCCGAACCCTTGTCGTTCAGCCATCCGGCCACGGCGCGGATGTCGTCGGCCTTGACGGTGCGGTCGTCTTCGTTGCGAAGCAGGTTCTCCAGAAGCACCTTCATCGAGAAGGGCAGGCGCGAGGCCCCTTCCAGCCCGTTCTTTTCGGCTTCCTTCAGGTCGTAATAGACGTAGTCCTTGCCATTCACGGACAGCGTTTTGCGGCTTTTGAATGTATCGAGTTTCTGTGCCACGCGGTTTCGTTCCTTCCCGAACCAGGTTTAGTCCGAAGGGCGAACGCCTGCTGCACCGGATGGCGCGCAAGGAAAGCGGGTACGACCATTTCCGCCTGTCCGCCCTGACGACCGCCCCGTCCCCACTGATGACATGGATCAAGGCAGGCGTCACAAGATCGGCGCTGAGTGCCCACGCCGGTCGCTGGTGTGGTTGCGGTGGTTATAGGTAAGTTTGTAATCGCTATAAAGCCCACCCTTGAGGTTCCGGATAAAGATTGGCAAACGCCACGGATGCGAACCCCAAATTTCCCCACCGCAGCCTGAGGAGATTGGCTTTTTGATCACCGTGACCGCGGCCGGACTGTCGGCCGGCCGGGGCGGCGAGACCATCGTGCCCCCTCAGGATTTCGTGCTTCGGTCCGGCGAGGCGCTGGTCATCACCGGCCCGAACGGCGTCGGAAAATCCACGCTCCTGCGCACCATCGCCGGGCTGCTGCCCGCCATGGGCGGCCGCGTCTTCGTCGATGGCGCGCGCGCCGCCGACGGCGAGCCGGCCGAGCGCGTGGCCGACATCGCCCACTATCTGGGCCATCGCAACGCCATGAAGGCGACGATGTCGGTCGGGGCCAATCTCGCCTTCTGGCAGCGCTTCTTTGGCGGCGTTACGCGGCCGGTGGACGAGGCGCTGGCGGCGGTCGATCTCGGCCATGTGGTCGACATTCCGTTCGCCTATCTGTCAGCCGGCCAGCAGCGCCGGGCCGCGATGGCGCGGCTGATCGCGGTCGAGCGGCCCTTGTGGATCCTCGACGAGCCGACCTCGGCGCTCGACGTCGCCTCGCAGGCCCGCTTCGCCGACCTCGTCACCGCGCATCGGGCGGCCGGCGGCCTGGTGATCGCCGCCACGCACCATGCGCTTGGCCTGGAGGGCGCCCGGACGCTTCACCTGGAGCGCGAGGACGAGCCCCTCTCCGAGGCCTTTTCGGAAGCGGACCTCGCGGCGGCGGAGGGCTGGGGGTGATCGCGACCTTTGCCCGCGACCTGAAGCTCGCCTTTTCCTCCGGCGCCATGACCGGCGTCATCTTCTTTCTCGCCGTCGTCGCCACCATTCCCTTCGGCATCGGCCCCGATCTCAACCTGTTGGCGCGTATCGGCCCGGCGATTCTGTGGATCGGCGCGCTGCTCGCCGCGCTGCTCACCCTCGACCGGCTGTTTCAGGCCGATCGCGAGGACGGCACGCTCGACCTCCTGCTGATGGGCCCGACGCCGCTGCCTCTGGTGATTCTGGCGAAATGCGCCGCCCACTGGGTGGCGAGCGGCCTGCCGCTGGTGGTCGCCGCGCCGCTGCTCGGCCTGTTCCTGGCGCTCGATCCCACCGCTATCGGTGCGGTGATGGCGACGCTCGTCGTCGGCACGCCGGCGATCACGCTGATCGGCGCGGTCGGCGCCGCCGTCGCCGTCGCCCTGCCGCGCGGCGGCCTGCTCGTTTCCGTGCTGGTGCTGCCGCTCGCGATCCCCGTCCTGATCTTCGGCGTCTCGGCGACCTACGGCGCGGTCAACGACCCCGACCCCTTCCTCCCCCCCTTCATGATCCTCGTCGCCCTGACGCTGTTCTTCGGAGCGCTAGGCCCAATCGCTGCAGCGGCGGCGCTCAGGGCGAGTGGGGATTGAGGGCGGTCGCTCGGTGTATGGTTTGAACCGCCCGCGTATGTGGCGAGTCAGTGAGCACGGTTGATGTTGCGCAGCAACACCGTAATGCCGTCGTCTACAATGCTCGGCGAAACTGTTGAACTAGTTTCTGGGGAGGCGCCGAACGTCTGGGGCAATGCGATGCTTCTGTCGGTCAGGCGACCCGCCATCAATTCAGCAAGAGCCATCGCTTGTTCGGCAGCAAGTGACGTTTGGCTCTTGACCTCGGCGAACGTTTCGCTTGAAAGACGCCGCGCTGGAAGCGCTGCAAAGAGTGCCTTGGTGCTTGTGGGCGACTTGAACACCGTCATTGCCTGTACGCGAGCGACTAGGTCCGCCTTACAAAGAAACTCTGAGAACATTGCACCCGACACATTAAAGGGCCGGTCTGGGCGCGCATCAATATGGGTGAAACCAACTTGATAGAAGCCATTAGGGTTCAGCACCTCTACTGGCTCGATCGTGCGAATCGAGTCACCCCCATGACATCCATTGCAGGTGCTAGCAGCGAAACGGTGGCGCAGTTCTTCTTCTATATCGGCATCTGAGAGCCACGTGTTCACTTTCTGCCCAGCGGGAGTAACGAAGGCCCCTGGCACAATCGCGCTGCCTGCTAGGAATGGCTTTCCATTCAAAACCCACGGGATTGTAGTGCTCGGAAACGAGCGACGGAATTCATCACTTCTCAAGAACGAGATTAGCTCTTCCTGCTGCGCCGGATCGTTGAGCTCCAGCGGTGGCGTCATCTTGACGGTAGATGGAATCAGAGTTCCGTCATGGGAGAGGCGAAACTCCCTAAGTTCCCACTGATGGTCCGAGCTAGGTGGTGCGAGAAGCTCGTTCGTTCGTATCTGGCCAATCGAGACATTGTTAGGAGTCCCGTGGTCGACGTCGCGGTCAGTGAAGTCGCGCGTTATGGAGGCAAGCGCCTGATTGTAGTTTGCGCCGAAGTTCATTAAGCGAAGCTCTTCGTAGCTAGTCGCCCACTTCGTTACACCGTCGATGTTCGAGGCAGGAAGATGATATTCAAGTATTATTGTGAAAGGAAGAAATGTAAATTCTGTGCTGATTGCTTGGAATATGAATCGTCCCTCTCCACCAGAAAGAACATTATTCTGAAGAAAATCGCGAAGTACAAGATCTGGTCGGTAGCCGATTGCGATTAGCTTAAACGGTGCTGAGTTCCATGCCGAATCCGCATGGTCGCCGGTAGAATTTAGAATCTCGACAAGAGAAGGAAATTTATCAACGCCTACCGCGGCAAGCCAGGGGTCGATAATCTGATTCTCAATCTCGGGACGACGTTCAACGGTATCCCCGTGAATTTTCTGATCGACAACCATGCTGCCGAGGATGTCGGCAATTGCCGAACCAGGACCACGAAATCCGCCAATAGGCGTGAGGAGATGACGAAGTGACCAAGCAGCATCTGCGGGAGGTTCGGGCTCTTTGCCCTGGATCATTTCGCCAACGACGCTTGGGTCTGTGACCATGAGCGCATGACTGATGCAGTTCACGCAGTCGGTCGGCCAGCTGTTTTTGTCGTCCAAGGGCTCCCCGGCATCTAGGCGGACCGCGTTCGTGTCTGCTTGACAGGCGACGGTTCCATTTACACCTCGATAGGGAACTGACACTTGCGCCCACGCCGCAAGCGGGTCAGCAAGTACAACCGAGCCTATAGCCAACGAGACCAATCTCGTGATCTTTTTCATCGACGCCGACCTTATATCTAGAGTTGTATATGAGTTTGATTCATGTAGGTAAAACAATTTTAGATAGAATTTTTTTTTTTGGCAAGCTTCGCATTCGTGAACTCGTCCAGTGGGCATACGGGCTATAGGTGTAAGAGCGTGCGCATCCGCAAGGCTCTTTCGATCTTTTCGGCAAGTCTAGTGACCGATTTTGAAAGAATTGCTTGTCTTCAATTCGGAGGGGTTCCGCGAACGACGCATTATCATCTACCAGGAAGAACCCCCATGCCCGACTGGAACGCCGATCTCTACCTCCGCTTTGCCGACGAGCGGACGCGCCCGGCGCGCGAACTGCTCGCCCGCGTGCCGCTGGCCGATTGCCGCACGGCGGTCGATCTCGGCTGCGGGCCGGGGAATTCGACGGAGCTGATCGCCGAGCGGTTTGCCGGCGCCGAGATTACCGGCGTCGACACCTCGCCGGCGATGCTGGAGGCGGCGCGCGAGCGGCTGCCTGCCTGTCGTTTCGTCGAGGGCGACGTCGCGAGCTTCGAGCCGGAGACGCCGCCCGATCTCCTGTTCGCCAATGCCGTCCTGCAATGGCTGCCCGATCACGAAACCTTGTTTCCGCGCCTGATGGAGCGCCTCGCGCCGGGCGGCGTGCTGGCGGTGCAGATGCCGAACAATCTGGACGAACCGTCGCACGCCCTGATGCGCGAGACGGCCGCCGACGGCCCGTGGGCGGACAAGCTGGCGCAGGCGGCGGCAAGCCGCACGCGCCTGCTTTCGGCGGGCGCCTATTACGATCTTTTGATCCCGCGCGCCGAGAGCGTCGACATCTGGCAGACCACCTACCAGCACCGCATGGACGGGCCGGCGGCCATCGTCTCCTGGCTCAAGGCGACGGGGCTTCGGCCCTTCCTGGAGCCGTTGTCGGGCGACGAGACGCTCGATTTTCTGGCCGCCTATCAGGCCCGGCTCGCCGAGGCCTATGGCGTGCGCGCCGACGACAGCGTGCTTTTGGCCTTTCCCCGCCTCTTCATCGTCGCAAAGACCCGCGACACTTGACGGCACGGCCTCGTTGACATGGAACAAGGCCCGGCCCCTCAAATCATGAGAGGGGTTTGCCGTCGCTTGAGAACAATTCTAGTGTGGCCGGCATGAGCGAAATTGCTGCCTCCTCCTCTCAGTCGCGTTTCGCGGCGCTTGCCAATCCGACGCGGTTCCTGCAGCTGTCCGGGGCGATCCAGCCCTGGATCTACGGCACGGCCGCGCTCGTCCTGGTGGTCGGCCTCGCTCTCGGCCTGACCGCGCCGGCCGACTATCAGCAGGGCACTACGGTCAAGATCATGTTCATCCACGTGCCGTTCGCGTGGATCGCCATGATGACCTGGACGATCATGAGCATTTCGGCGCTCGGCACGCTGGTCTGGCGCCATCCGCTCGCCGACGTTTCGGTCAAGGCGGCCGCGCCGATCGGCGCCGTCTTCACCTTCCTGTGCCTGCTGACCGGATCGATCTGGGGCCGGCCGATGTGGGGCACCTGGTGGGTGTGGGATGCCCGGCTGACCTCGGTCTTCCTGCTGTTCTTGATGTATCTCGGGCTGATCGCGCTGACCCGGGCGTTGGAAGATCCCGGCCGTTCGGCGCGGGCGGCCGCCGTGCTCGTGCTGGTCGGCTTCGTCAATATTCCCATCATCAAGTTTTCCGTCGACTGGTGGAACACGCTGCATCAGCCCGCCAGCGTCATGCGGCTGGACGGCCCGGCCATGCCGGCCGCCTTCCTGGTGCCGCTGCTGGTCTGCGCGGTGGGCTTTACGCTGCTCTTCTTCGCCCTGCATCTGACGGCGATGCGCACGGAAATCCTGCGTCGGCGGGTGAGGGCGCTGTCGCGCCTGTCGGCCCGCAGCGGCGCATGACGCGAGCCGGGTGATCGACATGCAGAACGAATATTTCGCCTTCATCACCGCGGCCTACGCCATCTCGGCCCTGTCGCTTCTGGGGCTCGGCCTGTGGATCGCGCTCGACGCGCGCGCCCGGCGTTCCGAACTGAAGGCGCTGGAGGCGCGCGGCATCCGCCGCCGCTCGGATCGTCACACCAAGCAGGGGCGGCCGGCGTGAGCGAGGCTGCCACCGACGAGGCGCCCGAGACGGACGAGACCCGGCCGCGCCGCTCCCGCATCTGGGTGGCGCTGCCGCTGATCGTCTTCGCGGCGCTGTGCGTCGTGTTCTTCTACCAGCTGGTAGCGGGGCGCGACCCGCGCGAGGTGCCCTCGGTGCTGATCGGCAAGCCGGCGCCGGAAACCGTGCTGCCGGCCTTGACCGGCATCGTCTCGCCGGATGGCGGGCCGGTGAAGGGGCTGGATCTTCCGGCCCTGCTCGCCGAAGGCAAGCCGGTGCTGGTCAACGTCTTCGCGTCCTGGTGCGTGCCCTGCCGCATCGAGCATCCGCTCCTTCTGCAGCTGGCGCGCGACGACCGTTTCACGCTGGTCGGCATCAACTACAAGGACAAGCCCGAGAACGCGCGCGGCTTCCTCCAGGATCTCGGCAATCCCTACAGCGCGATCGGCGTCGACGAGAAGGGCGCCACGACCATCGACTGGGGCGTCTACGGCGTGCCGGAGACCTTCCTGGTCACGCCCGACGGCACCATCGCGTGGAAGCAGACCGGCCCCTTCAGCCCCGACGCGCTTCGAGACGGACTGGAGCCGGCGCTCGACACGGTACTGAAGGCCGCGCCCGGCAAGCCGGCGAATTAGGAAATTCCCCTCCGCCGGCTGCCGTTCATACGCCACTCATGCTACCGTCATGGCGGTCCGAATGATCCGGGCGTCGTCCTTGCCGATTTCGAACAGGCCGAAGCGCAGCTGGTAACCCCAGTTCGTCCGCCCCGCGGTGAAATGCAACGTCGCGAGCAGGGGCCGGATCGGCACTTCGCGGGCGTCCTGCCAGTCGACGTCGCGGCGCCAGGGCGTGAACCCCGGGCCCATGACGCCTTGATAGGGTTCGCCGTCGCGCACCGTCCCGATCGCCGTGAAGGATTGCAGGCCGTCGGCCTCGCCCAGTCGGGTCGTTGACGAATAGTAGATCACCGTGTCGCCCGGCCGGATGCGCTTCAACGGCGCGGCCTTGCCGTGGTTGACCTGCATGAAGCCGTCCTGGCGGCCTCGGCGCACGTGCTCCGCCGAGGCCACGGCGATCCAGGCGTGCGGCCTCTCAGCCATTGGAAACGGCATAGACGCGCAGCCGGTGGCCGTCCGGGTCGAGCGCCAGGAAGTTGGACACCTCGAAAAACCTCGCGTGGCTGGGCGTTTCATGATTCCATCGGTCTCGACGGGATCAGGAGGCATAGATGCGCGGGCAGCCGGGGTTCTGGGATGTTGACGAGCGATATGTCCGGCTGAGC
>NZ_JAZHFT010000079.1:0-8568 GCF_036541425.1 Consotaella aegiceratis | reverse complement strand
ACCGAAATGGCCCTCTCGATCCTCGCCTACAACATCCTGCGCGCCATCAACATCCAAACCGCCACAGCCTGAAACCAGAAGAGGCCCCGGTTAACCGGAGCCTCCAATCAGTTTCCACACAGCCTGGGAGAGGCAGGGTTTTCACAAGTCAAGGTGGTTGCGGGGATAGGATTTGAACCTATGACCTTCAGGTTATGAGCCTGACGAGCTACCGGGCTGCTCCACCCCGCGTCAGAGCCGAAGCGTCGGGAAACCCAAACCGTTTCGGTGGCGCTGATATAAGCGAGCTGATCGCCGATGAAAACCCCCAGAATCGAGAATCTTGCGACCGAAGATGACGACACCGTAACACAGCCGCCTGCCGGCCCTCGAAGCGCTTCTTCGGGGAGCGTGGCCTTCGTCGGAGGACCGCTGCGGCCAGAACACGCTGCCGAAAAGTTGCGGGCTTTTCGGATCCGGATCATGCCACCCAACAAGAGGATTGAGCGACAGGACAATCCCGCCCGAACGCACGTCGTCCTAGACGTCGCGCAGCATCCGGCGCAGCACCTTGCCGACGCCGCTCTTCGGAAGCTCGTCGCGGAACTCGACCACGTGCGGGCGCTTGTAGCCGGTCAGATCCGTGCGGCAAAAGGCCTTGACGCTGCTCGCCGTGATCGTCGGATCGCTCGTCACCACGACCAGCCTCACCGCCTCGCCCGAGACCTCGTGCGGCATGGCGACGGCCGCCGCCTCCACCACGCCCGGCATCTTCAGGACCACCGCCTCGATCTCGCTCGGATGGACGGTGAAGCCGGAGACGTTGATCGTGTCCTTCTTGCGATCGACGATGCAGAAATGGCCGGTTTCGTCCATGACTCCGATATCGCCGGTGCGGAAAAAGCCGTCGGGCAGCATGGCCGCCGCGGTTTCCTCCGGATCGTTCCAATATCGTGGCATCACCTGCGGCCCGCGGACGACGATTTCGCCCTTTTCGCCGACCCCCAGACGCCGGCCGTCATCGTCGACGATCGCCATCTCGGTGGACGGCAGCGGCAGACCGACGCATTTGGTGAAGGCCGCCGGACTCGTGGAATTGCAGCTGATCACCGGCGACGTCTCGGACAGGCCGTAGCCCTCGCAGATCGGCGTGCCGGTCAGGTCCTGCCAGAGTTCGGCGGTCTTCGGCTGGACCGTCATGCCGCCGCCCACCGAGAGCTTGAGCGAGGACCAGTCGACGGTTTTCGCCCGCGGATGACGCGCGATCGCCGCGAACAGCGTATTGACCGCCGGAAACAGATGGAAGGGGCGACGCCCGAGTTCCTTGAACAGCGCCGGCAGGTCACGCGGATTGGGAATGAGGATGTTCACACCGCCGGTGCGCAGCGCCAGCATCATGCTCACCGTGAACCCGAAGATGTGATAGAGCGGCAGCGCGCAGACGAAGGTCCGCTGCTCGCCGGCCGGCGTCGTCTTCATCGCCGGCTCGAACCACAATTCGGCCTGCAGCGTGTTGGCGATGACATTGCGATGAAGCAGCGTCGCCGCCTTGGGCGCGCCGGTCGTCCCCCCGGTATATTGCAGCAGCGCGACGTCCTCGGGGCCGATCTCGACCGGTGACAGGCCTTTCGCGCGGCCGCGCCGAAGGGCGCTGCGCCAGGCCGCCGCCCCCTCCACCATCGGCGTCGTCTTGCCGCCCTTTCGGGTCCGCACGAGGTCGACGACCCAGCCCTTGTACCAGGGGAATGCATCGCCGATGGTCGTCACCACGACATGCTCCAGGCCGGTTGCTCCCTGACACGCCGCCAGCGCCTCGGCGACGTCCTGCAGCACGACGGCCACGCGGGCGCCCGAATCCGTCAACAGATGCTCGAGCTCGCAGGGCGTATAGAGCGGATTGGCGTTGACCACTGTCATGCCGGCGCGCAACGCGCCGGCGAGCGCGACCGGATATTGCGGCACGTTCGGCATCATCAGCATGACACGGTCGCCCTTGGCCAGCCCCAGGGACTGGAGGTAGCCGGCAAAGGCGCGGGAGGCCCGGTCGAGCCTGCGGTAGGTCAGCGTCGCGTCCATGAAGTAGAACGCGGGGCTGGCAGCGAAGCGTTCGAAGGATTCTTCGAGCACATCCACCAGGGAGCGATAGGAATGCGGCGCCAGATCGGCCGGCACGCCGTCCGGATACTGGGCCAACCAGGGCCTGTCCATGTCGCTCCATCCTCCCCGGCGTGGTCTGTCGGCGATGTGATGAAACGCAGCTTAATATTTGAAAGCTTTACGTCGGGTTTTCCCGATCGCGCAAACCAGGCCCGCCATCACTGACAGCCGACGCGGGCCAGCACGTCCTTCGGAATGGCCATTTCGCGGATGACGTCGCCATGCCGCCGCAAGCCGCAAAGCTCGCGCTGGATGAAGAAATGATGCACCGCCCGGGCCGCGTCGCGCACGAGCGCCGGCCGTTCCGGGGCTTCACCTGCCACCGCCTGCAGCGCATCGAGCGCGGCTTCGACCCGGCGGCCCGCACGGCCCAGTGACGCCGCCTTTTCCTGCAGGATTTCCGCATCCAGGGGGTTGGAAAGCGGCACTTTGGCGTTGTGCGCAACCATCGCAACGCTCCCTCGACGATCCGCGAACGGAGAATGCCTCGGCTCGGCTAGATGCCGGCGTACCAGTCGTAGCCGATGGCGTCCTCCCAGTAGCCGCCGCGGCCGCGGCCGACCGATGCCAGCGCACTCACCAGTTCGAGACGCATGACGAATTTGGCCTGTTTGTAGCCGAGCTGGCGCTCGACCCGCAAGCGCACGGGCGCGCCGTGGCCGACCGACAGGGCCTCGTCGTTCATGCCATAGGCCAGGATCGTCTGCGGGTGGAAAGCGTCCGCCAGATCGATGCTCTCGTAGTAGTTCGTGCCGGAGAAGTCGTCGGCGCAATGGAGCACCATAAAGCGCGCCTGCGGCTTCACCTGCGCCTCGGCGAGAAGCTGGCCCACCGGCACGCCGGTCCATTTGCCGATGGCACTCCAGCCCTCGACGCAATCGTGCCGCGTGATCTGGCTGCGCGCGGGCATCGCCTGCAGCTCGGCCAGCGAATAGGTCTTCGGCGCATCGACCAGTCCGTCGATTCGAAGCCGCCAGTCGGCGAAGCCGTTCGCGGCGTGGCGCTGATATTGCCCCGAACGCGGCTGCGTGTTGCCGTTGGTGCGAAAGCGCGGCGACATCTCGGAGGCCTCGTATTCGGGCGCCAGGGCCTGTCCGCCGAGCAGGCGCTGCACCCGATAGGCAAGCCACTCGCCCGACGACAGCACCGTTTCCTGGAAGGTGGCGTTGCCGCCGAGCGCATCGCAGCCCGAAAGCGTGAGCGACGAGGCTCCGACGCCGGTGGCCGTCAGAAAATGGCGTCGGGTGAGACGAAGGCTCATGAGCGTTTCTCCTTCGGCAGGCGGTAGCGGCCGGTGATCATCGAGCGGATTTCGTTGATCGGACCGGCAAGGACGACCATCGCCAGATGGACGACGATGAAGAGCACGAGGAGCGTCGCGCAGATGAAATGGATCGAGCGGGCCGACTGGCGGCCGCCGAGGAGATCGAGCAGCCAGGGCCAGGCCGCGTTCATCGCCGGCGACATGGCGAGCCCGGTCAGAACCATCAGCGGGATCAGTACGAAGAGTACGCCGAGATAGGCGCCCTTTTGCAGCACGTTGTAGTGCCGGGCCGCCTCGCCCCTGGGAAAGCGCAGCATGGCGTGATGCTTGATGTCTGCCCAGACATGGCGCGGGGTCGCCTCGTCGCGGCGGGGCAGGAGGTCGCGCCAGACATGGCGGTTGGCGAGGCTCCACACGAGATAGAAGACGATGCCGAGGGCGAAGACCCAGGCGAAGGTCAGGTGCCAGCGCCGCGACAGAGCGAGATTGTAGCTCGACGGGATCGTCGCCCAGGAGGGGAAGGCGCGCGCGTTCAGGCGGCCGTTGTCGTCTCTCCAGACGCCGAGTACGCCGGTGGTCGGCACCTGCAGACCGCCGACGCGCAGGAAGCCCTCGGCATCCTGCGTATGACCGATCTCCAGCCAGGGCCGATCGTAATTGGCACCATAGGAGCCCCAATAGAGCCGCGGATGGGCGTTGAAGATCATCAGGCCGCTCATCAGCATGACGACGAGCGTGGCCGCGTTGATCCAGTGCCAGAGGCGGGTCGAGACGCGGTGCCGATAGACGATGCCGGGCGCCTCTGCCTCGGGTGGAGAAGTCTGGCGATCGACGGCGGTGGTCATGAGACGCTCCCGGATATGGTTTTCGTTGGCCGACGCGGCTCGGCCGATCGCGCCGCGTCGGCGAAAGCGCCAGGGGTTACATGGAGCCCGCATGCATGGCGTCAGCCACCGTCATGTCCGGATGGTCGGCACAGGCCTTGGTCGCCTGGGCGACCATGTCGCCGCCGGCCATCATGCCGTCGGACTCCATTGCGCCCGCGCCTTCCATCATCTCGCCGGATGCCATGCCGTCATCGGATTTCATCGCGTCGTCGGACGCCATGGTATCATGATCGGCCATCATGCCGTCGCCCGACATCGATCCTTGCATGGATTCGACGGCCGCCATCCGGCCATCGGCATCCATGGCGGTAAAGGTCGCGCAATCCACGTCGCCCGCCTGCTGGGCAAGAGCCGGAGCCGCCATCGCGCCGAGGGCGGTCACTGCGATCAGAAACGTCTTCATGGGAAATTCCTCCAAGTCGGGTTTACGCTCGACGCCCCGTCCGTTCTCGGCCGGCAACGACGATACGCCCCAGTCTCGCGGACCCGATCCCCTCAAGAGAAATAGCTTTCGATCATATCTTCGGCGATCGGATGTGACCGCCGGAGAGGACAGCCATGTCAGCGACGCGCTGCACCCTGGCGCCCGGACCGATGCATCGGCCGCATCTGCCGTTGCGGAAGATAAGGCCGGCGAAACAAGAGGATAGCCTCGGAAACCGCTCCGTCTCCGCCGCGCGACGTCCGTCCCCGTCGGGCCGCGAGCGCGACTCGTCCCATCTCCGGCGATAACGAACTCATCACGCCGCCTGACGATCGGTTCACGCAAACCCGAGCGATCGCGATCGGAGAGGCGCCCCATCGACAAGATGGCCCGGCCGGTGAGGAGACCGGCCGGGCCATCATCGTCGCGCGGTGCCCCGGCTTCAGGCCGAGGCGGCATCGGGCATCACCTCGACGGCCAGGCCGCGCACCAGCTCGATCGCCTGGCGCTCGAACAGGCGGCGGTAGATGCCCTCGGGCCGCCGCGTCAGGCTCTCGTGATCGCCCTCCTCGACCACGCGGCCGCGGTCGAAGACCAGTAGCCGGTCGAGGGCGCGCACCGTCGACAGGCGGTGGGCAATGACGATCGTCGTGCGGCCGACCATCAGGCGCTCCATCGCCCGCTGGATCAGCATCTCCGATTCCGAATCGAGGCTCGAGGTCGCCTCGTCCAGAATCAGGATCGGCGCATCGGCCAGGAAGGCACGCGCCAGCGCCACGCGCTGCCGCTCGCCGCCCGACAGCTTTACCCCGCGCTCGCCCACCAGCGTGCCGTAGCCCTTGGGCAGGCGCGTGATGAAGTCATGCGCGCTGGCAAGCCTGGCCGCCTCCGCGATCTCGTCCATCGTCGCCCCCGGCCGCCCGTAGGCGATGTTTTCGGCGAGCGAGCGGTGGAACAGGATCGGCTCCTGCTGCACGATGGCGATCCGCGAGCGCAGCGAGGACTGCTCCACATCGGAGATATCCTGACCGTCGATCAGGATGCGCCCGCCGGTCACGTCGTAGAGCCGCTGCACCAGCTTGACGAAGGTCGTCTTGCCGGAGCCCGAATGCCCCACCAGCCCAACCCGCTCGCCGGCCGCAATGGTCAGCGAGAAGTCGCGATAGAGCGGCGTCAGATGCTGGCCGTAGTGAAACGTCACCCGGTCGAAGACGATCTCGCCGCGCGGCGCCGCCAGGAGGGCGGCATGCGGCCGGTCGGCGACCCCGAGGGGATGGTGGTAGAGCGCCACCAGCTCCTCCATGTCGTTGACCGAGCGCTGCAGGTTGCGGATGTGCTGGCCGACCTCGCGCAGATAGCCCTGGAGCACGAAGAAGGCGGTCAGGACGAAGGCGAGATCGCCTGCATCCGCCCGTCCGCGCGCCCAGAGCACCAGCGCCAGGCCAATGACGGCGGCGCGGAGCCCCAGCAGCGCCGCCCCCTGAGCCGTGCCGTTCAAGGTGCCGCGCATCCAGGTGCGCCGCGTCCGGCTGGCCCATTTGTCGGTGACCCAGGCGAGCCGCGCGTCCTCGCGCGCCTCGGCGCCGAAGGCCTTGACCACGCTGTTGCACGAGATCGCATCGGCGAGCGCGCCGCCCAGCCGCGTGTCCCACGCGTTGGACAACGTCGCCGCCGGCGCGACATAGCCGAGCGACAGCACCGCCGTGAGCACCAGATAGGCGAGCGAGCCGAGGCCCGTCACCAGGCCCATCACCGGCCAATGCCAGCCGAGCAGCACGGTGGTGCCGATCAACATCGCGGCGGCCGGAAACAGCGCGATCAGCAGCGTGTCGTTCAACAGGTCGAGCGCCCACATGCCGCGCGAGACCTTACGCACCGTGGAGCCGGCAAAGCTGTTGGCATGCCAGTCGGTGGAGAAGCGCTGCACGCGGTGGAAGGCGTCAGCGACCACCGTGCGCATGTTCTGCAAGGTGAAGGCGACGATGGTCGTGAACGTCAGATACCGCCCCGTGAGCGCCACCAGCCCGAGCAGGACCAGCGCGACGAACGCCGCCCAGGCGGCGTCCCATGCCACCGCCTCGCCCGGCGCGCCATTGGCGATGGCGTCGACGAGCCGGCCGGAATAAAGCGGCGTCATCACCTCGGCGAGCGTCGAAGCGCCGATCGCGGCCAGGATCGCGGCGGCGCGGAGCCTCTGGCGCCGCCAGTGCGAGAAGGTGAAGCCGAGCACGGCGCGAATGGCGGTGTCGCGGCCGAAAAGAGTGAAGAGCGACATAGTCGTTTCGCGTCGCGCCTCTTCGACGCCGACGCTCCCTGAGCGAGAACTGCGATGACTGATGGCCGACGAAGCCTGCGGCTTCGAGCGGACGGTCAGCGGACCAGGTTGGAGGAGTTCAAGCCCCGCGAGAGGGGGCGGACGCGGCGGTTAGGAACAGGCAAGCCCGTTCGAACGCGGCGCCTCGGGACCGGTTACGAAGACATAGTCGATCATGGATGTCTCCTCCGGTTCGTTGGTCAGGGACACTTGCTCATACGCGCTTTAAGAAAGATGAGCAAGATAGGAAGGACGATTTATTCGAGCGGAATACATTGTGCTCCGCGCTCTGGATGGTGATTTGGGAACGTCGTGATGGGCCGGAAGAAGACTGGCAGCTCCAAGGCAGACGATAGGGAAAGCCGCCACCTACCCTTACGACCCTGGGGTGAGGCACCGGCGGCTCTTGATGTCTTCGCCTTCCGACTTTCTACCTCAATCTTTAAGGATTGGGGTTGACGCCTACGCTTCGCAATATCCGATTGAGCCAGTTGGATAATTTCAATTTCCAATCGCGATTTGTATCGGGCCAGACGGGATAGGCACGATTGTGAATAATCTGGCGCAAGACTTTTTGAACTTCTCCAGCGATCATTCTCGCGTTGATTTCGGGATGCAGCTGTGTTTTGCCGGTGTGAACTGACTTCGACAGGAATCCATAGACTTTCCTCGTGCGCGTTTTGCTGAAACCCGTGTACCCCGGTGCACGCTCCGAGATGCGCCTTGCAATCTGGCTTCTTTCGCCTGGATTTAGGAAGATGTTTTCAAGACAAATCCTAAGATTGATAGCTTTGTTCGCCCAAACTGGATCGATCTTGGTATCGTTGAGGCGTTTTAGCGCGATCCGCATTCTGGCCTGCGTTTCAACGTCGAGCTTTCCAAAAGCCACGATCATTTTTTCGGCGTGTTGTGCTTCAATACCGATGATCTCAGGCCCAAACGCTGTGTGAGGCTCGGGAAAGACGCTGTAACCAATGCCTCTTTCAACGAAGCTTAACTGGGCTGGAGCAAGGGTGGTCGCGGCCAGAACTGGAATGCCGTAGTCAGCGTGTCTGGCGAGGGACAAAAGCAGCCGCGTATCGTCCAACAATTTGGTGCGGGCGGTTTCTTCGTTTACAGCCGACCAGTCGTTTTCTCGATCCTCGTTTTGCGCGCGAACATCCTTCTTAACTGCGAAGTCAGTCGTCAAAACGGCGTCAACGTGCCAGCCAATTTGCGAGCCCCAGCGCCGACGGATAAGATTATCCCGCAGCTGCGATTCTGGCAGATCTTGAAGGTCAACGAGTCGGACACCGTTTGGAAATGTAAAAGCCTCATCAATGTGAATATCATGAAGCAGAAGGACGCGTTGTAGTTGAATTTTATTGGCGACTTGGTAGCTATGCACCTCGTCCAAAGCAGTCTCAGCACCTACTGATACCGCTGAGCCTATGAAGTGACCGCCTTGATCCAGGGATAGTTGCAGAGCGAGATGATGCGCTCAAGATTTTCGGTGGCGCGGTTCCAGGCTTGGCAGCAGGCGTCGATGATGGCGGCCTGATCG
>NZ_JAZHFT010000078.1:0-9058 GCF_036541425.1 Consotaella aegiceratis | reverse complement strand
CCTGCCGAATATCTGTCGCTGATCTCCAACGCCATCCGCATCTCCCTCGTCGCATCTAGTACGAAGGAATCACGGTCGCCGAAGCCACGCAAATCACGCCAGAGTCAGATCATCCGCTCAGCGGTATTACTGTGCCGGCGCCCGCGCGACCAGATCGACGAAACTGCTCAACTCCCCTTCCAGATCGGCATCGGCAAGGCCGATGAAACGGCGCTCCAGGCTGATAGAGACGATGCCATGGACGGCGGCGAACAGGGTGCGCGCCCGCCGCTGCAAGGCGGTCTCGTCGAGATCCGGCGTGATCGCCGCAAGCGTGCGTGCAATGCCCTCGATGAGAACCGCCTGGTCGTCCTTGTGCCATTGCGGAATCTCGGCATCCGCGAGCATCGTGGTGTCGAACAACGCCAGCCATAGGGCGTTGTGATCGCGCGCGAAGGCGAGATAGGTCATCGCCATCGCCTTCAGCCGCGCGCCCGGCTCGTCGATTCCCGCCGTGGCATCGGCCACCGCCTCGCCCAGTCGCCGCAGCGTGTCCGAATTGACGTGGATGACCAGCTCGTCGAGGTCCTCGAAGGCGGTATAGAGCCCGCCCAGCGCGCATCCCGCATCCGCGGTCACGTCGCGCGCCCGGAGGCCGCGCAGGCCGTTCATGGCAATTCGCTTTCGAGCGGCGTCGATCAGCCTCCGTCTCAACTCCTCGCGTTTCGCTTGACGCCTAGCCGCCATTCATGCCTCCGAAAAAATTTTGAACGTCGTTCATTTTTTATCTTGAACAATGTTCATTTCATGTTAGCTTGCACTCGTGAACAACGTTCATACAGGAGGCAAGCCAATGTTTAAAGAATTCGTGGCCCTCGTTCGCGGTCGCAGCTTCGACCGGGCCGAGGCCGTCATCGACCAGAACGCGACCATCATTCTGCGCCAGCAGATTCGCGATTGCGCCGGCACGGTCGAGGCCGCCCGACGGGCGGTGGCCGTCGCCACCGCGCATCACCAGCAGGAAATCAAGCAGCACACCCGTATCCTGCAGTCCGTCACCGATCTCGAGGGTCGGGGCGCGGAAGCCTTGCGTCTGGGCAAGGACGACCTTGCCCGGGAGGCCGCCGAGGCCATCGCGGTCCTGGAAAGCGAGCAGGCGGCCAGCGAGGCGGCGCAACAGCGCTACGAGAAGGAAATCGGCCGGCTGCGCGCCAGCCTCCGCAGGTCCGAAGGGCGCCTGCGCGAGTTGAAGCGCGGCCAGCGGTTGGCCGAGGCGACCGATCGCACCCAACGCCTGAACGAGGTCGATACGGCCTCGACGCGCTCGACCCTGCGCGATGCCGAAAAGACGCTCGAGCGGCTGCAGCAGCGCCAGTGCGAGGTCGATGCGACAGCCGCGGCGCTGGACGATCTCGCCGCCGAGCACGATCCGGCGACGATCAGCGAAAAGCTGGCCGCCGCCGGCTGCGGCAGCCCCTCCGGCCCGACGGTCGAGACCGTTCTCGAGCGGCTGAAGCGCCGGGCCGACACACCGGCCGCACCGGCCACCCCGACCACTCTCTAGCCCCAGTCCTCTCTCAGCCTTGAAGGAATTCCCCCATGTCCGACATCACCTATGCTCCCAGGATCACTAGCATCTGGAAGAACTTTACCGTTGCCGGCTTCGTTCTGTCTGCGGCCATGATGGCCGGCGGCATCTACTTCCTGGAGGCGAGCTTCGCCGCCAAGGGGTTCTACGCCATGGCCGCGATCATGCTGGTCCACACCTCGATCACGCTGACCAAGGTCATGCGCGATGAAGAAGAGTCGAACCGCATGGTCAACCGCATCGAGGACGCCAAGACAGAGAAGCTGCTGATGAACATCGGCCGCGAGGACAACTACTGATCGCCCGTTTCGCCCAAGTCGTCTCCGGTCGCTCGATCGGAGACGCCCCCCATTCGAGGAGTCCGTCCCATGCGTGACCACCTGATGACGTCGAAGCGCTTCGCGCCGCTGTTCTGGACGCAGTTTCTCTCTGCCTTCAATGACAACTTCCTGAAGAACACACTGGTGTTCCTCATCCTGTTCCAGCTCTCCACCGAAGCCGCAGCATCCCTGGTTACGCTGGCCGGCGCGATCTTCATGGCCCCGTTTCTGCTGCTCTCGGCGCTCGGCGGAGAGCTGGCCGACCGGTTCGACAAGGCCGTGATGGCGGAACGGCTGAAGCTCGCCGAGGTGGGCGGAGCGGTCGTCGCCGTCGGCGGCATCGCATTTCATTCGATCCCCCTCCTGATGACGGCGCTCTTCATCTTCGGGGTGGTCTCCGCACTGTTCGGGCCGATCAAGTACGGCATCCTGCCCGACCACCTGCCGAAGTCCGACCTGCCGAAAGCCAACGCCTATATCGAAGGCGCCACCTTCGCGGCCATTCTCGGCGGCACCATCGTCGGCGGCCTCGCCTCGGCCGGCGGCACCGACGTCATGATCTTCGGCCCGATGATGCTGGCGCTGGCCGTCGGTTGCTGGCTGATCAGCCGGATGATTCCGAAGACCGGATCGGCTGCCCCGGACCTCAGGATCGATCCCAACATTCTGCGCTCGACCGGCCGCCTCGTCAGCGAGCTGCGCAGCGACAAACGTTTGTGGCGGACCGCGGTCATGGCCGCCTGGTTCTGGCTGGTCGGCGCCATCATGCTTTCGGTCCTGCCCATCCTGGTGAAGGATCGCCTCGGTGGCGGCGAGATCGCCGTGACCGCCTATCTCGCGATCTTCGCCGTCGCCGTCGGCGTCGGCTCGGCTCTGGCCGCCTGGATGTCGGCAGGCCGCATCGTCCTTCTGCCCGCCCCGCTCGGCACCGCGCTGATGGCCCTCTTCGGCCTCGACCTCGCCTGGACCATCTGGCCGCTGCAGGCGACCGGCGAAGCCACGACGCTCGCCGCCTTCTTCGCCAATCCCGGTACCATCCATGTCGCGATCGACCTTGCCGGCCTGGCGATTGCCGGCGCATTCCTGGCCGTGCCGAGTTTCGCCGCGCTGCAGAGTTGGGCCAAGGAGGACCACCGCGCCCGCGTCGTCGCCGGCGCCAATGTGATCAGCGCCGGCTTCATGACGGTCGGCGGCGGCGCGGTGGCGGCTATTCAGGCCGCTGGCGTCGATCTCGGCGTGATCCTGCTCGGCCTCGCCCTTCTCAATGCGGCGGCCGCCGTCGTCATGCTGCGATATCTGCCGACGAGCCCGTTCCGCGATTTCGTCTCGATCCTGTTCCGCGCCTTCTACCGGCTGGAGGTCGAGGGCCTGGAGAACATCAAGTCCGCCGGTCCGGCTCCGATCCTGGCGCTCAACCATGTCAGCTTTCTCGACGGACCGCTCGCTCTCACGTTGACCGACGAGGAGCCGGTCTTCGCCATCGACCACACCATCGCCAGGGCCTGGTGGGTGAAGCCCTTTCTGAAGTTTACCCGCGCCCTGCCGCTCGATCCGGCGCGGCCGATGGCGACGCGATCGCTGATCAAGATCGTTCAGAACGGCGAGCCGCTGGTCATCTTCCCCGAGGGACGCATCACCGTCACCGGCGCGCTGATGAAGGTCTATGACGGCGCCGCCATGGTCGCCGACAAGACCGGTGCCAAGGTCGTGCCCATTCGCATCGAAGGGTTGGAGCGCAGCATGTTTTCGCGCCTGACGCCACTGCACGTGAGAAAAGCGTTCTTTCCGAAGGTGAAGGTCACCATCCTGCCGCCGCGCACGCTGTCGGTGCCCCAGGAGCTGAAGGGCCGCAAGCGGCGCACCGCCGCCGGGGCCGCGCTCTACGACATCATGAGCGATCTGGTCTTCCGCACGCAGGGTCTCGACAAGACGATCGTCGAAAAGGTCGTCGAAACGGCCAGAGTGCGTGGAATGGGCACGCTCGCGGTGCAGGACCCGGTTTCCGGCAAGCTCTCCTACGGCAAGCTGCTGACGGCCACCGCCGCGCTCTCTCGCCGGTTCAAGTCGCGCTTCGCAGACGAGGAAACTTTGGGGATCATGTTGCCCAGCGCCAACGGCGCCTGCGTGACGCTCCTGGCGGCCCTCTCGGGCGGCAAGATTCCTGCGATGATCAACTTTACCTCGGGCGCCGCCAACGTGCTTTCGGCCTGCCGCGCGGCCAAGATTGCGACTGTCCTGACATCGAGAAACTTCGTCGAAAAAGGTCGCCTGGAGCAGATGGTCGAGGCGATCGGCGATGAGGTGCGGATCGTCTATCTGGAGGATATCCGCGCTTCGATCGGCTTCGCCGACAAGCTCGTGGCCCTGGTCCGTCGTACGGTGCCGCTGGCCGAGCGCAAGGCGGACGATCCGGCGATCATCCTGTTCACCTCGGGCTCGGAGGGCGCGCCGAAAGGCGTCGTCCTGACCCACCGCAACATTCTCGCCAATGCGGCCCAGGCGGCGGCTCGCATCGACTTCCATTCCGGCGACAAGCTGTTCAACGTGCTGCCGATGTTCCACGCCTTCGGGTTGACGGCCGGCACCATCCTGCCGCTCAGCACCGGCGTGCCGGTCTATTTCTACCCCTCGCCGCTGCACTACCGGCTGGTGCCGGAACTGATCTACAGCTCCAACGCCACCATCATCTTCGGCACCGACACCTTCCTCGCCGGCTATGCTCGCACCGCCCACCCCTACGACTTCCGCTCGATCCGCTACTGCTTCGCCGGTGCGGAGCCGGTGAAGGCCTCCACCCGCGCGACCTATATGGAAAAGTTCGGCGTGCGCGTGCTCGAAGGCTATGGCGTGACCGAGGCCGCGCCGGTGGTCGCCCTCAACACGCCGATGCATGCGCGCCCCGGCACGGTCGGCAAGCTGATGCCCGGCATCGAGTCTCGGCTCGATCCGGTGCCGGGCGTCGAGGATGGTGGACGGCTGTTCGTGCGCGGCGCCAACGTCATGGCCGGCTATCTGCGCGAGACGGCGCCCGGCGTGATCGAGGCGCCCGAAGACGGCTGGCACGACACCGGCGACATCGTCACCCTCGACGCCGACGGCTTCGTCACCATCCGGGGCCGCGCCAAGCGCTTCGCCAAGATCGCCGGCGAGATGGTGTCGTTGGCCGCCATCGAGGCGCTGGCTGGCGAACTCTGGCCAGACGCGCTGTCCGTCGCGACCACTTTGCCTGACACCAGGAAGGGTGAACGGCTGATCCTCCTCACCGAGACGCCCGGCGCCACCCGCGACGCCTTCGCCAGCTTCGCCCGCGGGCGCGGCGCCAATGAACTGATGGTGCCGGCCGAGGTGCGCGTCGTCGACAAGCTGCCGGTGCTCGGCACCGGCAAGGTCGACTTCAAGACCGTCGCCGAGCGCGTGCGCGCCGAGGCGGAGCAGCAGGCGGCCTGACCCCTCGCCCCCTTTGCAGAGGAGCCTGGCCCGACGGCTGGGCTCCTCGAGCCTGCCGCGCGATTGTCCACCGCCGCAATGGCATTCGGAGCAATTCCTTCGCGTCAAACCAGACTTGCCCGCACGAGGCTTGATCGAACGCCGCTCAAGGCCGACATAGGGGCCGCGAAACACGATCGATCCGCCCGACTTCTACCGATCTGCCGTCTGGCGGACTGCTTTTCCGGCGCCGGCGCCCGGTTTGGAATGAGCGTTTCTTTACGGCGGCGGCAGCCGAGGCCATAGCTACGGTCAGGTCCGAGCCTATGTCTCGGAAGCCGAAGCAGACCGCGACGCTGCCTGTCTCGAGTTCGAAAAGGATGATGGCCCGATGACCTCCCTGCCCGCTGAACGCGATTTTGCGGCGACAAACGAGTTCCCGATCCCCGCCAACGTGTTCGCCGAGACGGTCACCGCGGTCAAGCACTATACCGACACGCTGTTTTCCTTCCGCATCACGCGGCCCGCGAGCTTCCGCTTCCGCTCCGGCGAGTTCGTGATGATCGGCCTGCCGAACGCCGAAAAGCCGGTTTTTCGCGCCTATTCCATTGCCAGCCCGTCCTGGGACGAGGAGCTCGAGTTCTTCTCGATCAAGGTGCCCGGCGGCCCCCTGACCGAGCATCTGCAGAAGATCCAGCCGGGCGACACCGTGCTGATGCGCAAGAAGCCGACCGGTACGCTGGTGCTTGACGCGCTCAAGCCGGGCGAGCGGCTCTACCTGTTCTCCACCGGCACCGGCATCGCGCCCTTTGCCGGCGTGGCGCGCGACCCCGAGACCTACGAGAAGTTCGACCAGGTGATCCTCACCCACACCTGCCGCTTCGACGCCGAGCTCGACTATGGCCGCGAGCTGGTCAAGAAGATCAAGGAAGACGAGCTGGTGAGCGAGATCGTCGGCGACAAGCTCCTGCACTATGCCAGCTCCACCCGAGAGGGCGAGACGCGGCGTCACCGCATCACCACGCTGATCGATTCCGGCCAGCTCTTCGACGATCTCGGCGTGCCGAAGCTCAATCCCGAAACCGATCGCGCGATGATCTGCGGCTCCATGGCGATGCTGAAGGACACCGCCGCGCTGTGCGAGAAGTTCGGCCTGCACGAGGGCTCCAACGCCAATCCCGGCACCTACGTCGTGGAACGCGCCTTCGTGGATTGAGGGCGAAGCAGCGTTCGCAGAGCCTCCAACGGTATCGGGCGGTGGCCCGGTGCCGTCACTCGCCGAGGAAAAATCCTTCGATCGCCTTGATGAAGAGTTCGGGCTTGTCGAGATTGACGACGTGAGTGGCGTCGACCTTGACGTATTTGCCGTTCTTCAGAAGCGACATGGCCCGCTCCGCCTCTTCACGGCTCATCGCGCCGTCGAGCGTCCCGTCCGATAGCGTCGAGGTGTTCGCCTCGCCTCTGCGCTTCCGTCGCCACCATCGGCCAACATCAGGCCGGGCCTCCGCCGCTGCGGCGGTTCGACGGGCTTGGAATGGATCCCGGCTCACGGCCGGGATGACGACCGGGGGATAGGGATGCGCCAAAGCGGCCGGTGCCGCGTGTGCGGCCGGCTGGGGCATTCTTTCCGCTGTCCGTCTCTCCCGTCCTCTTCGTCGATTTCGGTGCCATCCGATGGGACGGCGGAACGCCGGAGGCAGACCCTCCGAATGATAGTATTGTTACGGTCCGCCTCCGGCGTTCCGCGCGGGATTTTGATCGGGACGCGCGCGGGCTCTCGCTGCCCTCGCTCCGCCGAACCCTTCACCGCCCCGCGCCTGCAAATGCGCGGGACTGGCTCTGGCTGCCGCCGGGGGGAGTACGACCTCCGGGCCAGCGGCGCGCCGCCTTCCCCGCAGAATCTCGGAAGGCAGGCTCGGTCCGTCCCGTCCTGATGCCGCTCCTCCGGAAGGAACCACACCCGGACCCGCCCGCCAGCCCCCGACCGATCCCGGCGATCGTCCGTGCCCATTCGTGGGCCAGCGGTGGGGGAAGGATAGAAGAAGTGAGAAAGGGCGGGGATAAGTTTTCGGCTTGCTGCGGCACCTTGAGTTGCTGCGGTACCGCGCGGCGGCGCGACAGCCCCTCATGGTGAGCCCATCGAACCACGCGAGGCGCTCGGCGCTATCCATGTCAGGCTGGCGCCCTTGATCCCTCGCCCTTCGACAGGCTCAGGATGAGGGATCAGGGACGCTGGCGGCCGATGTCGACCTTGCGCCCAAGCACGAACCCGCTTCGCGGGAGGGGCGGCAATGGGGAGGTGGAAGTGTGATGGGTGGTCTGCGGACAGCCGGCTTTTAGGAGGGAGGCCGCGGACGGCTGCCATCATTTTCCTGGCCGGTCATTCCGTTGCTCCTTGCCAGCAAGTTCTGGTCCTTCGCGACGGCGCGCGCGTACGCGTCGCGCTTCGTCAGACGGCTGGCATAGGCGAGAAAGGCATCGCGTTGGGGTAGCGTCTGGAGCCCCAACCCCCAGCCGATGTGCGATCCAACATAGACGTCGGCAGCAGTGAACCGATCGCCAGCGATGAACGGATGCGCCTTCACTGCGCGTTCGAGTTGATCGACGGTGCGATCGTAGCTTCCGTAGCCCAGGAAGAACTCCTGCTCGACCGCTGGCGCGAAGCCGGCGCGAAAGTTGGTGACGGCCTGCTCGACTGGACCCGCAGTGAAGAACATCCAGCGGTAATAGTCAGCGCGTTCTTCGGCGTTCGGCACAAGCCTGGCTGCCGGGAACGTCTCGGCCAGGTAAACGCAGATGGCTGCGCTTTCCGTTACGATTCGACCATCATGCTCGATTGCAGGCACTTTGCCGATGGGGTTCACCTCCGTGAAGAAGCGACCGCCGGAAGGGGCGTCCTCCCGCGCCAATGCTGCGCCGCCCCATGCATCGGCAGCGCTCGAGCGTTCGTAATCGAGCACGACCGTCTCATAGTCGCAGCCGACTTCTTCGAGCATCCAACGCACGATGCGGCCTCGTGAGTTAGGGTTGGTGTAGAAGATAAGACCCATATCCGTCCCTCGATGACAACATGCTGTCACTCTATCCAATATTTGACAATATGTTGTCAATATGTAGGGTGTGGGAACCTTTGCGGAGGCCCGATGAGAGTCTGATGTCGTCCGAACCGATAACCCAACTGATCCTAGCGATCTTTCGTGCCAACAGCCGTCTGATCCTTGCAGGCGATCAACTGACGGCGCCACTTGGACTGACGAGTGCGCGCTGGCAGGTGCTGGGTTGCGTCGCAGAAGCGGTGCCGTCTCGATCCGTCTCGGAACTGGCTCGAGAAGTCGGCATCTCAAGGCAGGGTGTGCAGCGGATCGTCAACGAATTGGTCGCGGACGGCACGCTTTCCTATGAACCGAACCCCCGGCACAAGCGTGCGCAACTTGTCGTCTTCACCAGGGAAGGAAGACGCCTTTACGACCGCGCTCTGGCGGTGCAGAAGCCTTGGGCGCAGGCACTGGCGAAAAGTTTGGCGCCCACGCAGATCACATCGGCTACGACTGCCTTGTGCACCCTGGCGAGACGTCTTGAGGAAGACTTGCAGACTTCGAAGCGGGCAGCCGAAGAATAATACCGCTGAGCCTATGAAGTGACCGCCTTGATCCAGGGATAGTTGCAGAGCGAGATGATGCGCTCAAGATTTTCGGTGGCGCGGTTCCAGGCTTGGCAGCAGGCGTCGATGATGGCGGCCTGATCG
>NZ_JAZHFT010000077.1:0-9726 GCF_036541425.1 Consotaella aegiceratis | reverse complement strand
CAGGTGACTGCGCTTTTTAGATCGATCGGCTGGTCCCATTCCCACTCCATCATGCAGCGCCTTTCAGCGACTGCGGACAGAAGCATGACCTCGGCGACAGGATGTAGGGAAATTGGGGTTGACCCAGAACGGCCCGTTACAGAAGAACTGTCCAATTTCCAAACAAACTCAGAATTTTAATGTATGTTGGACCGGCTGCGCGTTAGCCGGCCCTATGCTGAGGACGTAGCGGGGAATCTGGGCCTGGTCGCTCAGCGGCGCTAGCGTGTATTGATTGACGTGCTGGTTCGGCCCTGATGGGCAGCGACGGTAATCATGGCCGGTCAGACCGCCATCGGCGTCCGCATCCTACGGATCAGTATTTGAATGCGTGCCGATCCACCACGTGTTGCCAAAAGGATCGCGAATACCCGCAGACCTGTCGCCATATCCGAATGTTTTGGGTTCGCTCACCGATATTCCGATCGATATTCCACCGAGTTCCAAGCAACTGCTGTACGTTTTATCGATATTTCTACGTAGATATGGACCGAACTTTGAAATGTGTAATCGCGTAATCCGACCATCACAATCGAATCGGCTATGGAAATAGCGGCATGCATGATGGAATCGTCTGCGCGTTCAAGTCGAGAAATCTCGCGACCATCAAGTGCTTTGAGAAGAAAATCAATCAAACCTTTCGCATCTTCGACGATGAGGTAGGGTGATACGGCATTGTGGAGAGGAGGGGCATAGGTTGAAGTGTCGATATCACCCAGCCTGACATTTGCGTCGTCAGCGGTCTAACGGAAATGAAGCGCATCGCCCACCTTGCCAACGCCATTACGCTGGTGTGGCACCGCATAACCCTATGGGACTGTCAACGCAAGAATCGATAGCCTCGCTCGATGCCAACCGGCTGCCCGATAATCTGGAAATATATTGGCGAGCCAATGAAAACATCGCCTTCGTGCGAGCCGGTCAGCTTGCGCGGCGACTGAGCTTCATGCCGAGCCGGAAATAACCGAAGGTCAGTTGATCGGCTCGGCGAGACTAAAGCCGATTCCGATGGTCTTCCAGAAACCGCAGAACCGCCTCCTTGAAGGTCCGGTCGCCGACCGCGAGCATGTGATCCCGACCCTCGATCGAGAGGGGCTCAGCGTTCGGCATCAGGGCTGCGAGTTTCTCGGGAGAGCCGGCCAAGTCGTCCTTGGTGCCGACGGCGATCAATGTCGGCTGCTCGATGCGGCAAATCTCCTCGCGCGTCAGCTCGCTGTGAGAAGCCGTGATGCAGGCCGCCAGCGCCTCCCGGTCGGCGCCCGTATAGTCGGCGAAGGCCCGGAACGTCCGCCCCCACGCGTCCGTCACCTGCTCGAGCGAAGGCGCGCGCATGGCGTCCGCGATCGCCGCCGTTCGATTGCCGACGCCTTCGACCATGCTGAAAGCGAGCCCGCCGAAGATCAGCGCCGGAAAACGATCGGGCGCATCGAGCGCCGCGGAAGCGGCGATGCGTGCGCCCACGGAGTAGCCGAACAGCGCGGCCCGATCGATGGAAAGATGGTCGAGCAGCGCCACCGCGTCTCGCGCCATCCGCTGCGGCGGATAGGCCGATTCTTCGTGCGGCTTATCGCTGGCCCCGTGGCCGCGGTGGTCGAAGGCGAGCACCCGAAAACCGGCGTCTCCGAGCGTTTCGATCCAGCCCGGATCGACCCAGTTCGCCTTCACGCTCGAGGCGAAGCCGTGCAGCAGCAAGACAGCCGGTCCCTCGCGCCGCCCTTCGTCGAGATAGGCGAGCTTCAGATTGTCGTTGGTGAAGAAGGCCATGTCTCAGGACTCCTGTCGTTTCGACTTGATGATTGACTGCATGGTCCTGCGGCGCGGTGAGCCAAGAAAGCCTTTGCGATCATGTCCCGCGTTTGCGCAGATACACGGCCTTGTCGTCCTGAAAGAACTGGATGCCGGTTGTTCCGGCCTCGGGCAGGCCGAAGCCGGACTGCTTGACGCCGCCGAAGCAATGTTGCGGCTCCTTGTAGGCCGAGTGGACGTTGATATGCGTCAGCCCGACCTCGCTGTGCTCGGCAAAGTGCAGCGCTTTGTCGAGATCGCGGGTGTAGATCGACGAGGACAGACCGTACGGCACATCGTTGGCCAGCCCGAGCGCGGCCTCGTAGGTCGCGACCCGCATGATCGCCAGCACCGGGCCGAACACTTCCGTTCTCGCGATCCGGGTTTCGGCGGCCACCTCGTCGAGCAAGGTCGGCTCGACGAAGCAGCCATTTTCCAAGCCTTGCAAGGCGCTGCGCTCGCCGCCGGTCAGGAAGACACCTTCGCGAGCGTCCCGTGCGGCCTCGACATGGCTAAGCACGTCACGCAGCTGCCCTTCTCCACAGACCGGCCCCATCGTCGTGCCCTCGGCGTCGCCGCGACCGAGAACGATCTGATTCACCTTGCCGACGATGCGCTCGACGAGAGTATCGGCGACATCCTCGGTGACGATCAGCCGGCTGGTCGCGGTACACCATTGGCCGGCACAGGAAAACGCGGCCGTCACGGCGTCCGATACCGCGAGGTCGAGATCGGCATCGCCCAGCACGACCATGGGATTCTTGCCGCCCATCTCGAGCTGGGTCCGCGTGAAGTTCGTCGCGGCCAGCTGCGCGATCTCGCGTCCGACCGCGGTCGATCCGGTAAAGGTCACGGCCCTGATTTCCGGCTGCGCGACCAGGCTCTCCGACAGTTCCCGCCCCGATCCGGTGATGAACTGCAGCACTTCGGGCGGCAGCCCGGCCTCCAGCAGGATCTGGACGACCAGTTCGCCCACCGCCGGCGTCTGGCTGGCCGGTTTGAGGATGGCGACATTGCCCGCCATCAACGCGGGAACGAGCTTGCGGAACGGCACGTTGAACGGAAAATTCCATGGAATGATTGCGGTGACGACCCCCAACGGCTCCTTTCGGGTGAAGGCGAAAAGGCCCGGTTTCTGGCAGTCGCCCGCACTGCCCAGTTGGCGCTCGCCTTCGCCCGTCTGATATTCGATCTCCAATGCGGCGCTATCGATTTCGGCCAGCGATTCCGCAATGAGCTTGCCGTTCTCCCTGGTTATGGTCCGGGCGATGGCTTGGCGGTTTTCGCGGACGAGCACGGCGGCGCGGCGGAAGATGGCTGCTTTTGCGTGCAACGAATGGCGCCGCCAGCTTTCGAAGGCACGCTTGGCGGCGGCGACGGCTTCGACGACGTCGCTGTCGCTCGCCATCGGATATTCATGGAGGACTTCGCGCAGATCGGCGGGATTGCGGACCGCCGCCTTTCGCTTGGAGTCCCGCCATTGTCCGCCGATCAGATTCCGGAATTGAAGGTCAATGGTCACTTTCGCCTCCGCTTTGCGCATACGGGTGCTCGGGCGGCACGGGAATGCCGAGCTCGTCCAGGATTTTCTTGCCGCTGTCGGCCGAATGGATCGCCTTACGCTTTGCCAGATGACCGAACATCTGGATCCCGAAACCTCCGTCCAGATTGTCGGTCAGACGCTGCTTCCACGGGCGACGCACGATCTGCGCGGCGAGTCGCCGGATCGTGCGCGGCTGGGCCATGATGACGTCGGCGATCTCACGCGCCCTTTCGAGCAGGCGCTCGCGGGGCAAAACTTCGTTGACCAACCCGTATTCCAGCGCCTCGCGCGCCGAGATCGCCTGCCCGGTATAAAGGGCGTATGCGGCGCGCTTGGTCCCCAGCAGCTCCTGCATGCAGCTGTGGATGCCGTCGGCGGGCACGGAGCCCATCCGGAAATGGGGATCGAAGATGACGGCGTCGTCCGCGCAGAGGGTGATGTCGCACATCAACACGAGCTCGGCATGAAAGCCCGAGCCGTTCATGATGCCGATCGTCGGGATCTCCAGGTCCTGGATGAGCGCCGTGCTGTTGATGCGGCCGTCCTTGTAGGCATGTTCATACGCCCAGTATTCGAGGTCGTTGGCCTCGATCTCGAAGCCCGCCGGGTCGACCCGCATCATGAATTCATTGCCGGTTCCGGTGAAGATCATCACTTCGTTTTCGGGATCGGCGCCGACGGTCTTGAACATCTGGCCGACGGCGCGGTGGCTCTCGACGCTCAACTGCATCGGGCCATCGCTCGTATGACCGCGTATCGTAATGACGCCTTCGCTGGTGCGGTCCATGACGAAGTGTTCTTTAAACACCTCGCTGTATTCGGCGAACTTTGGCGCTGGGACGAAATCTGCGATCGACATGTGAAGTCCTCCGGCATTCAGAAGAGGATCGGGAAAAGGTCGGCCTGGTGATTTCAGATGTGGATGGCGCGGCCGAACGCGTGAAGAACGGATTCATGCGTTGCCTCCGACAGGGTTGGGTGAGGAAGACTGTCGACCTCAGTTCGGATTCGGTGACCTCCCGCGATCGCGATGGCGTGAATGCGTCCGGTCGCATCCGGGCCGATGATGTGGGCGCCCAGCAATTCGCCGGTGCGCCGGTCGAAAACGGTCTTCCCGAAGCCCTCGGCCTCGCCCAGCTCAGCCCATCTGAACGGGCTCGAATGGCGGCGACGTAGCCACCGGGCACCGAGCCGATCACCACGAGGTCGAAGCGGTTGTCCAGCGCGCTCATGCCCGTCGTCGCGCTCGTCATAGCAGCAGCAGTTCAGGGGTGGTGAGTAGATCGCAAAGCGTGTGAACGAAGCGGCCCACCGTTTGGCCATCGAGGGCGCGGGGATCGTAGGTCAGCCCGCAAGGCAGGATTTGTCTTGCCACCACGTGATCGCCTTCGAAGACCGGTTTGCGGCTCGGCGTTGCAGGCTGAAAGGCAAGGACGGCCGGCTCGTTCAGCACGGGCGCGAACACTGCCCACGGTGCCTCTCCAGCGCTTTCCTCGACGCTCGAAAGCGCGATGGAATGACCGCTCCTTTCTTCGGGTCGCAATTGGCCCTGCCGTGCGCGGGACACGAATTCGGCAAGCTCTTTGGAAATCTCGAGGATGGTCTTGCGCTCGACGGCTCTCAGCACCGGCAGGAGCCTTTCCGCGGCGCCTTCGCCTTGATCCGGCCCCACAACGGCGACGCTGACGTCGACGGAGTCCCGCAAGACGATGGTCTCGCCTTTGATCGCGGCGTTGCACGTCGGCACGTGTCGGCACGCCAGCGCAAGCGCCTTGGCGTAGAAAGCGCTCATGGGGACGCGAACCCCGAGGTCGTCGGCGCGATCGATCATGGACTGACGGAAACCGAGCGCCTTCGTGATGTCGATTTCAAAGAAGCAGTATGCCGGCACTGCGCCGGGGAGCGGCGCCTGGGCTTCGTCGCCACGAGGCGATCCGGGCGTGTCGGAGCCGGGGGCCTTACCGGAATCGCGCTTCTTCAGCGCCGCATCGACATCGCGCCGGACGATCCGGCCGTTCGGGCCGGTCGCCGTGACGGTTGCCAGATCGATGCCTTCCAGTTCGGCGATCTTGCGGGCGAGTCCGCTCGCCTTGATCCGTCCGGGCGCTTGCGGGAGCCCAGCGGCGGAAGCGTCCTCCTGCGGGGGAGCGTCCTCCTGCGGGGGAGCGTCCGCTGCTTGTGTTGGGCGCGTGCGGGGCGAGGCCTCGTCGGCGGACGACGCACCGTCGGTGACCAGGGCTTCATACTCCTCCCGGGTGCTCGCCAGTTTCGCCATGATCGTTTCGACGGGAACCTTGGTGCCGACGGCCTGGAGGATATGAAGGACGCCTTCATAAGGGCTGGGAAGCTCGATCGTGACCTTTTCGGTCTCGATCGAAACCAGCGGCGCCTCGCGTGCCACGCTCCCGCCCTCGGGCACGAGCCATTCGATGATCGTGGCCTCCGACATGCCCATGGCCAACTGGGGTAGAACGAGTTCTCGGATCATCGTTGAACCCTCTTTAGCGGCACAGATCGCGCACGGCTTGCTCGATACGCTCCGGCGTGGGCGTGGTGTAGGCATCGATATAGCCGCCGGGGACGGGCATCTGCGGATGGCAGACCCGCATCACCGGTGCATCGAGCAGATCGTAGCCGCGCTCCATGACTTGCGCCGAGATCTCGGCCGCGAAGCCCGCGCGCTCATAGTCCTCGTCGACGATCAACAGCCGCGACGTCTTTTCGATCGAGCGAAGCAGCGTTTCCATGTCGAACGGTTCGATGCTGCGGGCGTCGATCACCTCGACGCTGATCTCGCCATCGAGCTTGTCGGCGACCGACAGCGCATGATGGACTTGCAGGCCCACGGTCAGGATCGTGACGTCGCCGCCTTCGCGCTTCACGTCGGCGACGCCCAGCGGTACGACATAGTCTTCGGTGGGCACCGCCCCCTTCGCCGCGATCATCGCGGTGTGCCACAGGAAGAAGACGGGATTGTTGTCCCTGATGGCGGATTTCATCAGGCCCTTGGCGTCATAGGACGTCGAGGGCATGCAGACCTTGATCCCCGGATGATGCATCAACGCGCCATAGGGCAGGATCGAGTGCTCGTTGGCGACCCGGCGCCCGACCCCGCAACTGCCGACCATCACCATGGGAAGCGGATGCTGGCTGCCGTGCAGGAAATGATACTGACCGGCCTGGATGAACACTTCCGAGCCGGCGAAATAGGAGAAGCCGGCATACATGAAGTCGCACACCGGCCGCAGCCCTTCCTGCGCGGCGCCGAAGGCCATCCCGGCCATGTTGGGTTCGGCGAGCGGCGTATCGACCACGCGGTTTTTGCCGAAGCGCTCGGTGAGGCCGGCGGTGGTGGGGAAGGTGCCGGCCTGGATGCTGCATCCGAGAACGAAGACGCTCTCGTCGCGGGACATTTCCTCGACATAGGCCTCATTGATGGCCGCACACAGTCCGAGTTCGCGGACATCGCTCATTGTTGCTGCCTTTCCGGGTTCGTTGCCGGCGCGTAGACGCCCGCGAGCAGGTCTTCGACGGGCGGGGTCGCGCGGGGGCTTTGCTCGCAGAAGAGCTCGATCTCTTCGACCTCCTCTTGGGCTTCGCCCTTGATCCGTTCGACGTCCGCCTGACTAAAAAGCTTCTCCTCAAGGACCTTTGCGGTCGCTACGGCGAGAGGATTTCGTTCCTCTTTCCAGGTTTTCATGAGATCCCGGCTGCGCGGCTTGTCGCTCTCGTAGTTCAGGCCGCCGACATTGTGCTCCTGGCCGCGCAACACCTTCAGCTCGACGAAAATCGGACCGTTTCCGCTCCGCGCGTGTTCGACCGCCTCCTTCGCGGCTTCCCCACAAGCAAAGACATCCTGGCCATCGGCGCTCATCGTCTTGATGCCAACGCTCGCGGCGATCGGTGCGATATCGGTGACCGGGAAGATGTCCCTCAGGGCGGAGTGCTGCGCGATCGCGTTGTTCTCGCACCAGAAGACGATCGGTAGTTGCCACGTGGAGGCCATATGCATCGCTTCGTAGGCGCGGCCTTCCTGATAGGAGCCGTCGCCGGAGCAATTCATCACGATCTGCCCCTGACCTTTGTACTTTGCGGCAAAGGCATTGCCGGTGCAGGCCGGGAAATTGGCGCCGATATTGCCTGACGCACCGAAGATATGATCGTCGGGAAAGGAGCTGTGAAAGCTGGATCGCCCTCGGCAGCAGCCGGCTTCGCGGCCCATATGCTCGGCGACGTATCGGCGGACGTCCACCCCTTTCGACAGCATATGGGCAATGCCGTGCGCACGATAGTGCGCCCACATTCCATCGTCCTTGCGAAGGAATGCGCCGGCCGCGGCGCCAGGCGCCAGCGATATGCCTCCCTCATGATAGAAGCCGACGATCTTGCCCGCGCGGATGAGCCGCATCATCATCGTGTCGAGCGCCATCGCGCGGACCAGGTTACGGTAGAGCGTCTGCTTTTCCTGTTTCGTCAACGCCACGTGTCTTCTCCAAAGGGCTCGTGCGAGTCATGCCGCATCGATATCGAGGGAGGCGATCTCCATGCCTCTTCTGCCAAGCCCGGAAAGCTCGGTTTCATCGGCGAAGCGGCCGCCGCTTTCTGGATGTTCATCATCGGCCGGCTGAGAACTGATGGACGCTTCGCAAGCAGCGCCCGAAGCGATGCCGTCGGTTCTCGGCGCTTCGATTAGGCACCGTTACGCCAGCGTCTCCGCCGATCAATCAGGGCGAGAGGCTTTGGCGCCGACGGTTCCCAGATTGGCGCCAAAGGTTAAGTTCGGCAGGAAATTACCGAAAATCCGCGTGGTAGATTGCGCCCAAACGAAGCGTAATTGGCCTGTCTCCGGACAGCATGAGGCTTGCCGAATGCCACACGACTATGCGGCGTGGCCAGCAATCTTGAAGCCGTGCGGAACCGTGTCTATCAATATACCAAGGCTGTAAAGTCGGTCAGGTTGGGAGGCGGCCATGGCTGAGGCGAGGACGCTGACGTCGTCTGCGGCGGCATTTTCCATGCTGAACGCGGCAGCGGTCAGGGCTGGAATCGGTCGCATCAATGCAGGCTTGGTGCTTCAGTTCGACGCTGCGAATCACGCACGTATCGAACATGACCGGGTCTCACGCTTCTTCTCTGGGATGGCCGAAGACGAGCGGAAGCATACGTTGGGGCTCCGCTTGGCATCGCAAGCACCTTTGCGCGCGTACAACGCGGTCATGTATGCTTTTCTTAGCAGCCCTTCGCTTCACGCGGGCTTGGAAGCCCTAGTAAGATATCAAGAGATCCATACGCTTGCGAGCAAGTTGGAGATCCTCCGCGGATTGCGGGGCGACATTCTCAGGGTCAAGCTTGCGGACGGCGCCGTTCCGACGACACGGACGCAGGTCGAATATTGTCTCGGATTGGTTTGGAGATACATCCAATGGCAGACGGGAAACACGATTTCGCCAGCCGAAGTCAGACTCAGGCGTCCAAGGTTGCCGGATGAGCCCTATTCCAGTTTTTTTTCCTGCACGGTGCTCTTTGATCAAGACGACGATGCTATTCTACTCGATGAAGGCGCCTGCGCCGCACGGTCGCTGCACGATTGCCCCGAAATCCTCCGAAGCGCCACATGTGCTGCCGATGAGCAGCTGGCCCGGTTGGAAACGGACAACATCACCTTGAGAACCCAGATCGTCCTCCGGAAGCTCACTGACTCCTCAAGCAACGTCACCATCGACGAAGCGGCAAGGAGGCTGAACATGTCCTCCCGCACGCTGCAGCGTCGGCTGGCGGAAAGCGGAACGACCTTTACGCAGGTTGTCGATCAATTCAGAGCCGAATTGGCTCGACACCTGCTGAGCCAGACCACCGCGCCGATAAAACAGATTTCCAGCCGATGCGGTTTCGCAGATCAGCGAGCTTTCAATCGAGCGTTCCGACGATGGGCAGACCTTTCGCCGGTTCACTTCCGAAAACGCTCCAAGATGCTCCTGCAGCGCGAAGGGGCGACTCCGGAGGAGATGCTTGACCCGAGCGGGTCATCCTCGGGTGAGATAAGGTTGCCGTCTGCAACGACGAGGTTTGTCGGCTGAGCGAGCGCACTTTGGTGCGCCCGCCACTCATCCGAAGCCATAGCAAGGAGCGGGAAGAGGCGGATCAGTTAGTCGTGCCCAGCGACTGTGTTAGGCCGATGGGGCGTCCACAGCGAAGTCATGAGAGGCGGCTACATCTGGCACCTGGCTGCTGGATAATCGATCGCTCGTCGGCCGAGTGAACTCGGCCAGCAATCGTAGCTCTTGCTTGATCCGCAAAAGCCAGAAGCACGGGATCAACTTGTCAACGAGGAGGTCGATCGACACCGTGGTCGACGTCGG
>NZ_JAZHFT010000076.1:0-10075 GCF_036541425.1 Consotaella aegiceratis | reverse complement strand
CCAGGCTGGTGCGCGCATGCTGTGCGCGAGTGGTATCGGTCCACATCGTTGATCCAAGGTAGTTTTTGGCAAAACCCCTGAATCAACGGCCGGCGAGGCTGTCAAGCTAACCCACTGATACCACTCACCTCAATTTCGGATCAGACACTTACGCCACAGCCTCGACTTCGTATCCTATAAGGACCGCAAGGGCGTGGCGGCTGCGCTGAAGGAGATCTACCGGTCCGTCGATGCCGACGCGGGTGAAAAGGCCCTGGCGGCCTTCGAGGAAAGCCCCTGGGGGGTCAAATACCCGGCAATCGGCCAGAGCTGGCGACGAGCCTGGAGCGAGGTCATCCCGTTCTATGCCTTCCCCTCCGAGGTCCGCCGGATTCTCTACACCACAAATGCCATCGAAGCCCTGAACTCGAAGCTGCGCCGGGCCGTCCGGGCCAGGGGCCACTTTCCGAACGACGATGCCGCGATGAAGCTTCTGTTCCTGGTCTTGAACCGGTCGGAAAAGGAGTGGAAGATGCCACCTCGTGAATGGGCGATGGCCAAGGCGCAATTCGCCGTTCTCTTCGGAGAGCGATTCACCCGCGCCATGGCCGGCTGATGTTCAAAAGCCCGCCCACACGAAATTCCTGATAGTCCCCGCAAGGTCCGGCTGGCGCGCCAGCTTGAAGCGGGCATCCCATCGTCGTCGCCGAGCGGCCAGACCATGCGCTCGCTCGCCGTCGTAGGGGCCAAACCACTGTTGGTCGTCTTGGCGGTTGCGCCTGAGCTCGCGGCTGATGGTCGATGCTGATCTTCCAAGCCACGCCGCTATGCTTCGCACCGATTGCCCTTCCCGGTGGAGAAGGTCGACCGTCATCCGCTCTCGCAAAGAGAGCTGAGAGTAATGTTGTGCCATCGCAGCAACACCTTAGCAGGTGTTGCACTTCAGTAGTGAGTCCAAGGGGATCCTTCGCGGGAATCAGGTGACGTTAAACATCACCAGCCTGCCATGACTGCCCCCTCTCAGCGAATTTGCAGAACTCTCAGCACACTACCGTTCTCGTGACCTTCAGTTCGGCATCAGTCTGGTGTTTTTTCGATCGCAAGCCGAGTTCCAGAACCAACAACGCCATCCATCAGACCCGTGTAGTAGCCATAAGCCAATAGCGCAGTCTGCACCTGCCGGACAATTGCGGCGAACTTGTCCAAATTTCCCGGCAAGGGCGGAAAAACCATTGAACTTCTGGTTGCGGGGTACACAGCATCCTATCTCGGCGAAATGGAGACCAAACCGTGAAAGGCAGCCCTTTCGGACCACCGGAGTTAGTTCCGCCAGAATCGCTGATTGCGGGGCTTGATTTAAACCTATGGTCTTGGTGACTAAACTCGGCAATGCGAGATGGCTATTGTGCCGATTAAAAAAGTGATTTCCAAAAAACCATCCGGTTCATGGTGCACGACCGCCGATCCCAGACAGATCCACACGAATTCCGGCCTCATTTGGCGTTATGGTCGACGTGTCGTGAGGTATCTTCGAAAGCTCGTCAGCACTCGGCTGCGTCCGGCCATTTTCAAGTTCAATTTTGCTGTTCTCTGAGGGCTGCGGGTCGGCCGCTTGGAACACGGGAGTTCCATCGAAGAAACCGGTCTTCCAGGCGTTGGTTGCGTCTTCCAGCATCTGCGGCATGACGCTCTCATCGGTCGGATTGCCATACCATTTGAGCACAATCCGCCAGACCTTGCCAAAGAGCGCCGTTCCCTGCCGCAGGTTGGAACAGACATCGAGCAAATCGGTGGGGACTGCCGAAGGGTCCTTAATGCCAACATCTACGGGATATTGCGTAATACCAACCCGGACAACGGCTTGCCCGATATGATCCCGGATAATTGTCAGTGCCTCGTCACTCGTTTTTGCCGATGGCACCAGAACGATGCGATTACCGCTACGCACGGTGATGCTGAGCGGATCGTTCGATCCCACCTCCTTGATAAAGGTCGAGGATGGCCGGGTTCAGAGAGGGATCGGCGCAACGGTGGACGAGATCTGCGTCGATGGGCATGGCTGACGTTTCTCCTCAGCGGTTGAAGGCGAAGACAACGGGCAGGTCGAAGAGCCGCGCCCAGGCCTCGACACTCGCCAGTTGGATGGCCGGAACCGAGGTGTCTTTCGCCCACCAGCCATTGGCGATGGCAACGATCCGGTCGGGGCGATGGAAGGCCGATTGCAGAACCGGCCAGACAAGGAGCTGCTCGTAGCAGATGAGCGGCGCGATCCGCTGACCGGCAACCTCCGCGACCGGATCGCCTAGAAACGTTGCCCGAGCACCGCCAGTGAGACCGAGCCACGATCGCCATGGCTGCCACATGGCGACCGGCACCGGCAGCCGCTGACGGTAGAGGACCTTTGCACCTGTTCGGTCGAACGCGACCATGACGGTATCGTAGCCTTGAGCGTTGATGACAACGGCTCCGGCAATCACCGTGACGTCAAGATCGACCAGAGCCTCGCCCCATAGATGCTCGACGGTCGGCGTCAGAATGCCAACGGCGCTTTCCGGAAGCACGATGACTTTCGAGCCGCCTCCGGCTTCTTTCTTAATCCGGGCGATCAGCGATTGCTGCTGCCGGAGTGTGTCAGTCTGTCCCAAGGCTGCTCCGGCTTCGGTATCGATTCCCCGCCACTCCTCGGATGCCGGAGAGCTATCCCCAGATGCCGCGACCATGGCGGTAACAACTCCAACCAACAGGATAGTTGCGGGGGCCAGGCGCGTGGTCATCAGGCAGAGGCCAAGGATCGTCGCCACCAAACCCCACCATCCACAGCCGGGAAGCAGTACGCCGGCGGATGTGATCGGATGGGCCCACCCGGTAATGCCGAATGGTGGAATGGCCATCAGCACCATGGCGATGCCGTAGCACCCTGCCCTTCTCCAACCTTTGCGCGCCGTCCAAGCCATCGCATGAACGATGACAAAGGGGAGCGAACCGGCAATCCAGAGCAGGTGTCACTTAGCTCTTAAAGGTGATAATTTGTTCCATGTAATTTCAATAGCTTAGCTTTGCACTTAAATCTGATAATTAGCACATAAACTGATAATGGAAGCTGGACTTTAGCACTTAATTAGATAATCGTGGCTCCGACATTGTCGGGCTCTCATCATGACCGAACCACTTCCAGACGAGGTAGACGACACCCTGTGGGCGGAAGCGTGTCGCCGTGCGTCCGCGATACGCAGGTTCCTGTTGTCCAGTTCCGGTGAGTCAACCGTGGCCGCTATCGCCGATCTTGCATCCGAACTGCAGGTCAGCCAAGCGACGACCTACCGCTTGCTGAGGCGGTTTCGCGCTGACGGGACCGTTATGTCGCTCATTGAAACGAAACGCGGGCGCCGTACTGGTCATCGCGCACTGGATGCGCCGCGCGAAGAGATCATCGAGAAGGCGATCCGAACATACTATCTGAAACCAACCCGGCCGACCGTCTCGCAGTTGGTGCGGGACATTGAAACGGATTGCGTCGCAGAAGGATTGAAGCCGCCGCATCGTCGAACGATCGAGCGGCGTCTAGGAGACCTGGACCTGCGCCACCGGGCGCAGCGCCGGGGCGAAACGCAGACCGTAAAAGCAACGACGCCAGTCCCCGGGACACTGCGCACCTCGCGACCCCTCGAGATTGTTCAGATCGATCACACGAAAGCCGACATCTTTGTCGTCGATGAGGAATCCCGAGAACCGATCGGACGACCCTGGCTGACTCTGGCCATGGATGTCTTCAGCCGAATGGTAACGGGGTTTTACCTGACCATGGATGCGCCATCCCGGCTTTCGACGAGCCTCTGCCTGCTGCATTCGGTTTATGACAAGACTGCCTGGCTTAAAGCGCGCGAGATCGAAGAGCCCTGGCCCGTGGCGGGCCTTCCCGACCGGGTTCATGTAGACAACGGCGCGGATTTCCGGAGTCGCGCCTTCAAGCGTGGCTGCGAGAATGCAGGCATTGAGATCGACTGGCGGCCGCCGGCTACACCGCGCTTCGGCGGACATATCGAGCGGCTGATCGGCACCCAGATGGGACGGCTGCACCTTTTGCCCGGTACGACCTTCAGCAACGCTCAGGACCTCGCGGAGTATGATTCAAAGAAACATGCGGCGCTGACCTTGCGTGAGTTGGAGCGTTATATCGCCCTCGACATTGTCGGGTCCTATCATCAATCCATCCACAGTTCGCTGAGCCGCCCTCCCCTTGCCGTCTGGCGGGACCATGAAGGCGAGATCCCTCTGCGGCTGCCGGAGGATCGGCTACAGTTCTGGGTCTCTTTCCTGCCGGAGCAAGAACGAACATTGCGCCCGACCGGCATTCATCTGTTTGATCTCCGCTACTGGTCTCCCGCGCTCAGCGCCGATGTGTGCCGGACGGAGCGGCGGCTTCTGGTGAAGTATGACCCGCGCGACATGTCGCGTGTCTTCGTGCGACGGCCTTCGGGCAACTTCGTTGAAGCCCGCTATGCAGATCTGACCCTGGCACCCATTTCCCTGCACGAGGCTTTGACGGCGCGTCGCACCCTGCGCGAGAAAGGGCGGCGTGAAGTCGATAGCCGTGCGGTCGTGAGGACCGCGCTTGAACAGCGGAAATTGGTTGGTGATGCCGTAAACAAAACCGCGGCCGCGCGGCGCGGCAAGGCTCAGCCGAGGCTGAGCGATGACCTCCGGGACACGGGCACACTCCGTGGTGTCGACTCCAGCAAACCTGTGCCTTTTGTCGAAGACACCGAATGAGCTGGAGCCAAAATGACGAACGATCACCCTCATCTGACCGCCGACGCGGCGGCCCTGCTGTCTGAACCCCAGGCAGGACGCATTCGCGCCATCAGGTCCCGCCGTTGGGTGCTCTACCCTCGCGCGAAGCAAGCCCTCAATCGCCTCGAGGCGCTCCTTGATCATCCGGGAGGCCCCCGCATGCCGTCTGTCGCGATCTATGGCGATAGCGGGATGGGCAAGACCATGATCATGCAACGCTTCCGCGATCAGCATCCGCCGCACCTCGCTCGCCGGACCGGGATTCTGAAGACACCAGTCCTAGCCATGGAAATGGTCAGCCGCCCCGGGGAACGGCGATTCTATGGCGAACTGCTTTCCCTCCTCGGCGCGCCCCAAGCACCGCGGGCCGATATTGCCCAGATGGAACAGGCGACCATTCGGATCATGAAGGCTATCGGCGTCCAGGTGCTGGTCATCGACGAGGTCCACAACATCCTTGCCGGGATCTACCGAGAGCAACGGATCGTGCTCAACATGCTACGCTTTCTCAGCAACCGGCTCCAAATCTCTCTTGTCTGCTTCGGCGTGAGCGATGCACGGGAAGCCATCGGCGGTGACGTTCAACTTGCGCGCCGCTTCGAGCAGCTCACCCTGAACCGTTGGGCCGCCAACGAAGACTTCGAGACGCTGATCGCGTCGATCCTGCGCAATACGCCACTGCGGCGATCCTCTGTGCTGACGCCGAAATCCCTGCGGCGCATTCTGCAGATCACGGACGGCATCACGGCCAACATCTTCCAGATGCTGGGCAGCCTTGCAATCGAGGCCATCGAAAGCGGTACCGAACACATCACCGACAGCGCGGTCGAGGCGTGGGTGCCTGCATTTTATACCGAGGCAGTCTTCGCATGACAGGCCGCCTGCCCGTCACCTTGCCGCCTCTGCCCGGCGAACTTCTGTCATCCTGGATCAGTCGCCACGCGGACTTCTATGGGGTCACACCATTGACCATGCTGCGTCATGGATTGCCGGAGGCGACATCGCTTGGGCCAATCGACCTTTCTCTGACAAAAGCCCAGGCGAATCAGATTGCGGTGATGTTCGGCGCCTGCCCGAAACTTGTACGCAGCCTGAGCTTCGCGGACGCTCCGAAAGCCGCTCACCGCTTCATCTGCAAGGGTCCGATGCAGCGTTGCGCGCGTTGCACTGATTCCGGTGCTGATCCACTGCCAGTCCTTCGAAGCGAATTGCAAGGTTGGCGGATCACTTGCCCGCACTGTGGGGAACCCTACCAGGACAAGACCACCAGCGATGGCGATCGGACACTTGCACCATATCGCGCGGCAGCACGTCGCGGTGAGGCCTTGTTGGATAACCATGCAGAACGCAGCGTAGAAACATGGCTGCCACCGCTGGAGATTGCGCGACTCTTGCTCATGCGCCGCATCCCCTGGCCACCCCCTCGCGATTGCGATTTTTGGCGCTACCGTCTCCTCGGCGCCATCGTTCCCGATTTTGATGACCTTCTGAACAAAGAGACCGCGTCCCAGTTCTCGCCAAAGCACCCCATTCTACCGCTACACATCCGTCCCGCGCTCCTGGCAGGCGTGGCGATCATCGACCGCGCAGGGCCACCGATGCTGAAGATGTTGCAAGGGCACATGATGGGAGACAACAAGAACCGATTTGTCATGGCGACCGACCATTTGGTCACGCCGGCGCTTGAATGGGGACCTCCCCAGCAGTTCCAACTGATATAGGAATTGGACCGGATAATTCTCATATCAAAGTGCCAAAAATCGTCAAAACAACCGCATTCTCACATTTAAGTGCTAAGTGACACCTTCAAAGCCCTGCGTCTGAAAGCGCCGTTTCCACTCGTAGAAGCTGGTGCGGTCGAGGCCGCGTTGCCGGCATGCCTCGGCGACGTTGCCCAATTCCTTGGCCAGGTCGAGGACGCTCAAACGATGATGCGCGACCTTCGTCGCCGCGTCACGCGGTCCTGCCGACTTCCTTGGCGATGACTGTCCCATGGTGCGATCCTCCTTCCACAAAATAGCATGGGAAGAAGCTTAAGAGGACAGACAATCAAAATAACACTTGCAATCTTGTTGCGCAGCATCAATCATCCTGTAGTTGCGAACTCGAGTTATCATCATATTTGTCGCGTTATAACTGATTATGCAATACTCCTGAGTTCCCGACGCGTATATTCATGTATTGAGGGGAGAGGAGAATGCCTAAGATCGTGATTACTGGAGGATTGGGCCTAATTGGGAGCCGATTGAAAGAGCTACTACACCATCAAGGTAATGAGGTCGTTATTGTAGATCTCGCTGCCCCTACCTCCAGCAACGACTGGGGGGATATATGTGATCTAAACACTTTGGTTGATCGGTTTCGCCGCTGTGACGGCATAGTCCATCTTGCCGCGGTCTCCCGAGTAATCTGGGGGGAGAGAGATCCGGCACAATGCTGGGCTGTGAATGTGGAAGGAACCAGAAACGTTCTGAATGCGGCGCGCTTAGCAAATCAGGGACGGCAACCTTGGATTGTTTATGCGAGCAGCCGTGAAGTCTATGGACATGCGGTTGTTCAGCCCGTTTCAGAAACGGCGCCGCTAGTGCCGGTTAATGTCTACGGAAGATCCAAGGTCGCGGCGGAGCTACTGTTCAAAGAAGCCGCCATTAACGGGATGCGCACGTCCATCGTACGCTTCTCCAATGTCTTTGGATCTACGTCAGACCACCCGGACAGGGTGGTGCCGGCTTTCTCACGCGCGGCAGCTAAGGGTGGGACAATTGTTATTGAAGGCGCTGAGAACACCTTCGATTTTACTTGGCAGGACGACGTCTGCAGTGGCGTTGCCACCTTATGCGCCGCGCTTGCTGACGAGTCGACACGCGGCCTGCCTCCAATTCACTTTGTGAGTGGTCAACAGACAAGCCTCGCGCAGTTGAGCAAACTAGCCCTGTCGCACGCCTCGCCTGGAACGACTGTCAAGCAAGGTGCGCCAAGAAATTTCGACGTGGCCCGTTTTTGCGGCGACCCTGCGCGTGCGGCTGCTCTCCTTGGCTGGCGCGCCCAGATGCCTCTGGAACGTGGCGTGGCAGCATTGATCGAGAAATACCGCGCTGCGGAAAGCAGATAGTTCAACTTAACGATATGACCTCAGACCAGTCGCGATCCTCTAGAGGAAAGCCTTTTAACCCGTCCGAACCTCGGCGTTGAAGTGTTGCACCCAATCGCGCAATGTCTACCGGTCCAAGCCGCCGATCCGGGTAGTTTCTTCCCGGCTCATTCCGTCCAGCACCGCCGCCAGCGGCAAAAGCCGTCGACACTGAACGCAGCCTCATACCCGCCGCAAGCCGACGCAGGTCACTGGTCGAATAGTCCGTCCTAATCTTCACCGCTGATGGCATAGCGTACGTCCCTGCGCTAGGGAATCACTCCGAGCTCATAAAGGGAAGCCTAATAAGCCATCCACGAACGCCGTTGGTATCAACGATCCTGTGTGAGATACTCGAATGGGCCAATTTTCTATCGATGCAGATTTCTTGAGTGGGACGATAAGTCGCTGCCGGCAGATCAGATCGTGGCAAGAGTGAATGAAGAATTCTTAGCGGAACTTGAACTGATGGAATTCTTCGATAATCCTCCGGCAGAGGTGATTGTCGACCGGGTAAAGACAGTTCCACAGAAATTACAGGAAAAGCAATGACCTATGCAAGAAGCCTGCTGGAGAGAATAACGGCTGCCAGGTTTGATTTCGGCGATGCCTCATGTCGAAGAGACGTGTTTCAATTGGCTGACATTGTGGCGTTGTCCCCTAGCGTGACCTCGGAGTTCAGCAACTTTCGATCGGATGTAGCTTGCAAAGTAGTAGAACGATTTGCGGAGTCAAAGAAGTTGACCCAAACAATAACCAAGGAACTCACCGTAGGTGTAGTATTTGGCATGTGGGGAGAGTCAAACCGATTGCGGCCCAAATCTCCAGATAATCCTAAGGGTGAAGATTGTCTTCGCGCAAAAGTCGAATGCTTAAACTGGCTGCTCGGCGAGACTCCCATTAAATGGCATATATATGCCGTGGACGACGGATGTCCTAACAAAAGTGGCCAGGTAGCGCGGGATGTCATCTCAGATAACCCTTTTGCAAACCAAGTAAGCATCGCGTACTTGGCCGATAAACTTCCGAGCGAACAAACCCCGCTCAAATTTATCGAATCGATCGCGGACTCAGTAAAAGGCGGGGCGATCGTGTTAGGCGGCATGATGGCGCTTGCCGATAAGTGCAGTCATGTGTGCTTTACTGACTGTGACAATTCCGTCCTTCTCGGGCAGTTGGGCTCTCTGCTTTACCCAGCGTGTGCCAACGATAAAAGAGCGGTCTTTGGAGACAGGTGGCTGCCAGAGTCGGAGTTTCAACGAGACCCGCGACGCGCTGTATATATACCTGGAGTGCGGATCTTACTTCACCTAAAGATGTTGTTGCTAGATCCAAAGGATTGGTTTGGGGATGTGCCGTCACCATTCAAGTTGTTCGAAGCAAACCTACTTGAGATTGTACTTAATGACATGCGACGATTTGACTTCGCTTTCGATTACGATATGACTTTTTCTATTTTTAAAAAGGGCATAGCGCCCCTCTCCGTACCCTATCTATTTCTCGACTCTTATGATGATTCTGCGTGGCACACGTTTGGATCGGCAGCTGTTTGGCTCCAGATTCTACATGGGTACATTGCGTCCCTACGCTTGCACCGCATACCGCATAGGAACGACGTTGCCAGCGAGATAGATAAAATAAGCACTGTCGAGCAGTTGGAATACTTAATGAGCCTACCTGCCCCCCCTCAACTGGTAGATGCAGACGCCGCTCTTGGTAGCGACCAACAGATGAGTCTGCAGGAAATCCAGCAATGGTTTCAAGCTGTGCGCGCTTATGAGCCCCATTAGCTTAATTGTCACCGCCGCTTGATGACTGCCTCTACGCCCAGCAGCCGACAATCCCGTGCCTAGTCCCTGCATCGTTGTATGCAGCGGCACGGCATCAGCCGCTTGTGTGATATCGACGGCGACAAGCTAGCGAAGAAGAAGTTCAAGGCCTATCCGATTGGCTACTTCCACATCGGTATCGCCGAGGCGCGAACGGCGGAAGCAAACTCTACCCGTTCGTCGCCATAGACCGAACCTCGAAGTTTGCCTACGCTGAAGCTGGATGGTTCTATCAACGCCTTCGGCTAGGATTTGGCTGGTCGCTGGGATCGTGATGTGGCGGCCCGGTGCCTCGGCCGTTGATCAACATCTCCGGCGATGGTGTGAAGGGCCGTCTTCCAGCCGC
>NZ_JAZHFT010000075.1:0-11140 GCF_036541425.1 Consotaella aegiceratis | reverse complement strand
TGGACTTCGACAAGCAGAAGCCGGAAGCCGCCAAGCAGATGCAGACGGCCATGCAGAACGGCGACACCTGCATCTCCTGCCACAAGGGCATCGCCCACAAGATGCCCGACATGTCCGCCGGCTATAAGACCGTTTACCGCGACCTCGTCGCTCAGTCGCAGGACCTGTCGCCCGGCACCGGCGACGTCGTCTATCCGATCGAGACCACCGCCCTCTATCTCGACAAGCCCGATGGCGGCGCAGGCAGCCCGGCCGGCCGGATCGTCGCGGCCACCCCGCTGAAGGTGATCGAGACCGACGGCGACTGGCTCGAGGTCGAGGTCGAAGGCTGGCAGCAACAGGGTGCCGAGCGCATGATGTACGCGGCCCAGGGCAAGCGCATCTTTGCCGTAGCACTGACGCCGGGTGCCGCCGGCAAGACCACGCCCGGCGAGACCATGACCGATGCGGACACCGGCCAGAACTGGACCGATGCCACCATCACGGGCTGGGTCAGGAACGAGAAGCTGACCGCCGACCACGACCAGCTCTGGACCTACGGCTCGGAGATGTTCAGCGGCGCCTGCGGCACCTGCCACAGCCTGCCTCACACCGGTCACTACCTCGCCAATCAATGGATCGGCACGCTCAATGCGATGAAGCGCTTCGCGCCTCTCGACGAGGAGCAGTTCCGCTTCCTCCAGAAGTACGTCCAGATGAACGCCAAGGACATGGGAGGTGAAGATGAGTAGCGCCTTGGAAACGGTCGGCGAGACCGGACCTATCCCGCCTTCGTCACCCGACGCATGGGACGAGCGCCTTCTGGCCTGGCGCTGGTTCGCCCATCTGTTTCGCGCCGCCCCGGACGAGGCCACCGCGATGTCGCTTCGCGACGGCGAAGGCGCGGCGTTTCGCGATCGGCTGGCCGTCGATCCGGCGCTCGCGCCGCATCTCGCCGAGATGCGGCGGCTAGTGAACGACTACGACGACGCAAGGGCATTGACGCGGCGCATGGGCATTGCCTTCTGCCATCTCTTCCTCGGCGTCGGCGGACCAAGCACGGTGGCGCCCTACGAATCCTGCCATCTCGGCGAAAAAGGCCGGATGTTCGATACGGCCACGGCCGACATGGAAGCGCTCTTGCGGCGTCTCGACATCGGCCTTGCGGCCGACGTGCACGAGCCCGCCGATCACATCTCGGTCGAACTCGAGGTGATGGCGCTTCTCGTCGCGACAGACGACGCCGAGGCCGCCCCGTTCCTGGAACGGCTCGCGCGCTGGATGCCGTCTTTTGCGGCCGCCTGCTTCGCCCGCGATCCCTTCGGTTTTTACGCAGCCGCGGCTTCCGCGCTGGAAGCCTTCGTCGAGCGCGAGCGTCTCGCCCTCGGCGCCATGAATTCCCGTTGAATGTGAGGAGGTTCACATCATGTCATCGATGCTCAAGTCGGGTTGGAACGCGGGCGTTTCCCGCCGTTCGTTCCTGAAGTCCAGTGCCGCTCTCGGCGCGGCTGGACTGCTGGGTCCCACGCTGCTCACCTGGGGCGCACGCGCCCAGGGTGCCGATGGAGAGATTCTCACCGGTTCGCACTGGGGCGTCTTCAAGGCGAAGGTCGAAGGCGGCCGCGCCGTTGCTGCGACTGCCTGGGAGGAAGATCCGCATCCGAGCCATCAGCTGCCGGGCGTCGTCGATTCGATCTATTCGCCGACGCGGATCAAATATCCCATGGTGCGCCGCGCCTATCTCGAAAACGGCCCCGGCGCCGATCCCGACAGCCGCGGCCAGGGCGATTTCGTTCGCGTCTCCTGGGACGACGCTCTCGATCTGGTCTCCAAGGAACTGAAGCGCGTGATGGACGAGCACGGGGCCGGCGCGACCTATGCCGGTTCCTACGGCTGGAAGAGCCCGGGCAAGCTGCACAACTGCCAGAGCCTGATGCGCCGGATGATGAACGTCACCGGCCACGGCTTCGTCAACGGCACCGGCGACTATTCGACGGCCGCCGCCCAGGTGATCATGCCGCATGTGGTCGGCACGCTCGAGGTCTACGAGCAGCAGACGGCCTGGCCGGTGGTGGTCGAGAACAGCGACGTCCTGGTGTTCTGGAGCGCCGATCCCATGAAGACCAACCAGATCGGCTGGGTCGTTCCGGACCATGGTGCCTATGAGGGGCTGGATGCCTTCGCCAAGACCGGCAAGAAGGTGATCTGTATCGATCCGCTGCGCACCGAGACGGCGAAGTCGATGAACGCGGAATGGATTCCGGTTCGTCCGCAGACCGACGTCGCCCTGATGCTCGGCATCGCCCACACGCTCTACACCGAAGGCCTGCACGATCAAGACTTCCTCGACAACTACACCAGCGGCTTCGACAAGTTCCTGCCCTATCTGACCGGCGATGACGACGGCACGCCGAAGACCGCCGAATGGGCAGCCGGAATCACCGAAGTGCCGGCCGACAAGATCAAGGAACTGGCCCGCCTGTTTGCCGGCAATCGCACCATGCTCGCCGGCGGCTGGGCGATGCAGCGCATGCACCACGGCGAGCAGGCGCACTGGATGCTGGTGACGCTGGCCTCGATGCTCGGGCAGATCGGCACGCCGGGCGGCGGCTTCGGCCTGTCCTACCACTACGCCAACGGCGGTTCGCCCAGCGCCGACAGCCCGGTGCTGTCCGGCATCACTGATGGCGGCGCGGCCGTCGAGGGTGCGGCCTGGCTGACCGAAAGCGGCGCCCAGTCGATCCCCGTCGCACGCGTGATCGACATGCTGGAAAACCCCGGCCAGGAGTTCGACTTCAACGGCACCAAGGCAACCTATCCGGAGGTAAAATTGGTCTACTGGGTCGGCGGCGATCCGTTCGCCCATCATCAGGATCAGAACCGGATGATCGAGGCCTTCAAGAAGCTCGACACCTTCATCGTGCACGACTTCCAGTGGACGCCGACGGCCCGCCAGGCCGACATCGTCCTGCCGGCCACGTCCGCCTACGAGCGCAACGACATCGAACAGGTCGGCGACTATTCGCTGAAGGGCATCCTGGCGATGAAGAAGGCGGTCGAGCCGGTGTTCGAGGCGCGTTCGGACTTCGACATCTTCGCCGATCTCGCCGACCGTGCCGGCAAGCGCCAGGAGTTCACCGAAGGCCATTCGGAGATGGACTGGATCCGCTCGTTCTATGATGCGGCCCGCGAGCAGGCCCAGCAGCGGCAGATCGAGATGCCGGATTTCGACGCCTTCTGGGACGAGGGCTATGTCGGCTTCGAGGTTCCGGATGAGGCCAAGCAGTTCGTGCGCTACGGCACGTTCCGCGAAGATCCGCTGTTCAACCCGCTGGGCACGCCCTCGGGCCTCATCGAGATCTTCTCCACCAACATCGAGAAGATGGGCTACGACGATTGCCCGCCGCACCCGACCTGGATGGAACCGGTGGAATGGACGGGCGCCCAGAACGCCAAGTTCCCGCTGCATGTCGACTCGGCGCATCCGCCGTCGCGGCTGCATTCCCAGCTCTGCGGCACCAAGCTGCGGGAAACTTACACCGTCGCCGGCCGCGAACCGTGCGTCATCAACTCCGCTGACGCCGAGTCCCGCGGCATTGCCGACGGCGACGTGGTGCGGGTGTTCAACGATCGCGGCCAGGTCCTGGCCGGTGCGATCGTCTCCGACGACGTCCATCCGGGCGTGATCGTCCTCCACGAGGGCGGTTGGCTGAGCCCGGTGGAGCCGGGCAAGGTGGGTAGCCTCGACGCCTATGGCGATGCCAACTGCCTGGCCATCGACGTCGGGACCTCGAAGCTGGCACAGGGCAATTGCGGTCATACCGGCGTTGCCGACATCGAGAAGTATGCCGGCGACCTGCCCGAAGTCACCGTGTTCGCGCCGCCGGCCGCCGCCGAGTAGTCTTCTTCTTCTTCTTTATGTGACGATGCGATCCGGCTGCCTCGGTGGCCGGATCTTTTTATTGCCGTATGGCAGGAGCGGGCGAGGGGCGCGGCCGAGCGATCCCTATCGGGTGCAGGCGGGATCGAGGATCCATTCGGCGCTGTCGTTCCAGACGTCGGTATCGACAATCAGCCCGTCGCGCACGGTGAAGCGGTCGACATAGCGGTTGTTGTCGAAGGGCGTGCCATCGGGCCATTCGCCGAACAGAAAGCCGAGGCTGTAGATGATGGTGTCCTCGGCGCCGGCGACGACGTCGTAGCGTTCGATGCGCTTCTTCACCCAGCGATAGCGTGCGGCGTTGAAGCCGGTCGGGCCGTCGGGTGCATGAAATGTTCGGCCGCCGGTGAAGCGGACGACGAAGCCCGGCGCGACAAAGCGCGCCGCGCGCACCGGATCGGGCGCCATCGAGGCGTCGAGATAGGCTTGCACTGCCGCGAGATCGCGCCTGGCCCGCTCGCTGTCGACCCCTGTGACAATCGCCATACCCGCTCTCCTGCTCGTTGCTCGCTCCGCACCGGAAGAACGATCGCCGGCTTGGTCTTTTGTCAAGGCGTGGAAGCCGAGCGAAGGTTCGAAGGGGCGGTCAGGCGGGAATGCATAAGCTTTGATCACGACCGGCCTAACGGAAGGGCAGTTTTCCTCAACGTGAAAGTCTGTGTCGCTTCCGAAAGGGCGGTTTCACATCTTGGCACATGCTTTGCCTTACGTACCGCATATGGGAAACGAGGGGGACCCGCTTGTCGACGAACGCCGCCGACCTCGAACTCGCCGCCGTCACCAAAGCCTATGGCACGACGGTCGCCGTCGATCGCATATCGCTGAAGATTCCGGCGGGCACCTATTGCTGCCTCCTCGGCCCGTCCGGCTGCGGAAAGTCCTCCACGCTGCGCATGATCGCCGGACACGAATTCATCTCCGACGGTGACATTCTGATCGGCAGCACGGTGGTCAACGACCTGCCGCCGGCGCGCCGCGGCACGGCGATGATGTTCCAGAATTATGCGCTGTTTCCCCATCTGGACGCCCGCAACAACGTCGCCTTCTCGCTGAAGGTCGCTGGTGTCGGGAAGGAGGAGCGTCTGCGCCGGGCCGACGAACTGCTCGAACTCGTGCACATGGAGCGCTATGCCGAGCGGCTGCCGAGCCAGCTGTCCGGCGGGCAGCAGCAGCGCGTGGCGCTGGCGCGCGCGCTGGTCAACAACCCCTCGGTTCTGCTTCTCGACGAGCCGCTGTCGGCGCTCGATCCCTTCCTGCGGGTGCGCATGCGCGCCGAACTGAAGCGCTATCAGCGCGAGTTCGGCATCTCCTTCGTGCATGTCACGCATAGCCAGGAGGAGGCGATGGCGCTCGCCGACATGATCGTCGTGATGAACGACGGGCAAATCGAGCAGGTCGGCAGCCCGCGCGAGATCTTCAACGCGCCGAAGACGGCGTTCGTGGCGCGTTTCATGGGCGGCCACAACGTGCTGACGGACGCCAACCAGGTATTCGCGGTGCGCGCCGACCACATCCGGCTCGACCCGGCCGATCCTGCGGGCGCGGGTGGACTGCGCGCCAGGGTGCGCAACGTCGAATACCAGGGCGCCACGGTGCATGTGACGCTGGTCCGTTCGGACAAGAGCGAGCTGACGGCGATGCTGCCCGAGCGCGAATTCGACCGTCAGCCCTTTTCCGACGGCGACGAGGTGCTGGTCGGCTGGAATCCGGCCGACCGCCACGAACTGCTGGCCTAGGCCGCAGCTGCAAAACCCACACGAAGCCGGACCCACTCAACAAGGCCAAACCCACTCAACAAGGATGGTGACATGACGAAAGAGACCGCAACCGGCCTGTCGCGACTGAAATTCGATCGACGCAGCATGCTGAAGGGCTCCGCTGCGCTTGCCGGCGCGGGATTGGTGACCAAGGTCACCGGCTTTCCGGCGATCGCCCAGGAGAAGGTGACGCTGCGCTATCTGTCGACGGCGGTGAACCAATCTCCGGACATCGCCGCCAAGGCGAGCGAGGATCTGGGCATCGACGTCCAGTATATCACCGTCACGACCGACGACGTCGCCAAGCGCGTCATCACCCAGCCCGGCTCCTTCGATCTGGTCGACAGCGAATATTTCGCGCTGCCCAAGCTCCTGCCTTCGGGCAACATCATGGGCTTCGACGCCAAGCGCATCGACCGGGCCGACGAGATCGCGTCCATCATCCGCGAGGGCACGGTCAACGGCAAGACGGTCGGGCTCGACGGCACCGCGCCCTGCGAAGTGTTCTACCTGCCTGAAGAGGAGTCGACCGAGTTCGCCACGGAGCCGACCGACTTCTTCACGCTGATCCCGACCACCTACAACGCCGATACGCTCGGCATCCGTCCGGACCTCATCGACGGCGAGGTATCGAGCTGGGCGGCGTTGCTCGACCCGAAGTACAAGGGCAAGGCGGCGATCCTCAACATCCCGTCGATCGGCATCATGGATGCCGCCATGGCGCTCGAGGCGCGCGGCGACATGACCTATGGCGACAAGGGCAACATGACGCGCGAGGAGATCGACAAGACGATCGCCGCGCTGATCGAGGCCAAGCGCGCCGGACAGTTCCGCGCCTTCTGGACCGACTTCAACGAGTCGGTGAACCTGATGGCGTCGGGCGAGGTGGTGATCCAGTCGATGTGGTCGCCGGCCGTCACCGCCGTGCGCACGCAGGGCATCGAGTGCAAATACCAGCCGCTCAAGGAAGGCTATCGCGCCTGGGCCGCCGGTTTCGGCCTGCCGGTCGGCATCGACGACCGCAAGAAGGACGCGGCCTACGAGTTCGCCAACTGGTTCCTGTCGGGCTGGGCCGGCGCCTATCTCTCGCGCCAGGGCTACTATCCGGCCGTGCTGGGCACCACCAAGGAGGCGCTGGAGCCCTATGAGTGGGCCTATTGGTACGAGGGCAAGCCGGCCGAGCAGGACATCCACGCGCCGGACGGCAAGCTGCTGGAAAAGGCCGGCGCCAGCCGCGACGGCGGCTCCTACGAGGAGCGCATGGGCTCTGTGGCCTGCTGGAACGCGGTCATGGACGAGAACATCTACATGATCCGCAAGTGGAACGAGTTCATTGCGGCCTGACGTGAGCACCCAGGCTCTCGACGATGCCCCGGCTTCGGCCGGGGCGACCCGGACCAGGCGCAAGCGCTCGGCCGACAAGGGCGTGATCGGCGCAAAACCCTGGACCGCCTATTTGCAGGCGGCGCCGATGGCGCTCGTCTTCTTTCTGTTCTTCGTGCTGCCGCTGGCCACGACGCTGGTCGTCAGCTTCTGGAACTACACCGAATATTCGATCGAACCCGCCTTCGTCCTGCAGAACTATACCGACGTCTTCTACGGCTGCTACGCCGAGCTGCCGGGGCTCTGCACCACCTTCGCCACCTATCTGTCGACGCTGAAATTCGTCGCCATCGTCTGGGCGGTGACGCTCGTCCTCGGCTTCACCATCGCCTATTTCCTGTCCTTCCACGTCCGCACGTTGCCGATGCAGATCACGCTGTTCATGATCTGCACGATCCCGTTCTGGACCTCCAACGTCATCCGCATGATCTCCTGGATTCCGCTGCTCGGACGCAACGGGCTGGTCAACGAGATCCTGCTGGCGACGGGCATCGCCAGCCAGCCGCAGGAATGGCTGCTCTATTCCGATTTCGCCGTGGCGCTGGCCCTGGTGCACCTCTACACGCTGTTCATGGTGGTGCCGATCTTCAACTCGATGATGCGCGTCGACCGCTCCCTGGTGGAGGCTGCCTACGATGCCGGCGCCAGCGGCTGGCAGACGCTCACCAACGTGATCATCCCGCTGGTGAAGCCCGGCATCCTGATCGGCTCGATCTTCGTCGTCACCATCGTCACCGGCGACTATCTGACCATCGGCATCATGGGCGGCCAGCAGATCGCCTCGGTCGGAAAGGTCATCCAGACGCAGATCAACTTCCTGCAATTTCCGATCGCGGCCGCCAACGCCATCGTGCTTCTGGCGGTGGTGCTGTTGACGATCTGGGGCATGCTGCGTCTCGTCGATATCCGCAAGGAGCTCTGACATGGTCCGCGAGGAGCGCCGCCCGCGCAGTTTCTACGTCCTGGCCGTCGTGTTCGCGCTGTTCGTGCTGTTCCTCTACGGCCCGATGGTGACGATCCTGACGCTGTCGTTTCAGGGACCCTACGGCGGCCTGACCTTTCCGATGAACGGCTTCTCGTTCCACTGGTTCGAGCGGCTGTGGGGCGGGCAGGGGGTGGTCGACATCGGCAGCGCCTTCCGCCGCTCGCTGGGGCTGGGGCTGACGGTGATGGTGCTGACCGTCGTCATCTCGGTGGCGGCCGGGCTCGCCTTCCGCAAGCGCTTCCGCGGCTCGACAGCCTTGTTCTATGTGGCGATCGCCAGCCTGATCGTGCCGTCGATCGTCGTGTCGCTCGGCATCGCGCTGGAGTTCCGCATCTTCGACGACCTCTGGAACGCAGGCATGAAGGCCGTCGGACTGCCGGGTCTCACGGTTCGCAACTCGCTGGGCCTGTTCACCTCCGGCCTCGGCGCGCATCTGTCGTGGACGCTGCCCTTCGGCCTCCTGATCATGTTCGCGGTCTTCAACCGGCTCGATCCGAGCTACGAGGAGGCGGCCCGCGATCTCGGCGCGACGCCCTGGCAGAGCTTCCGCTATGTCGTCCTGCCGATCATCGCGCCTTTCCTGATCGGCATTGCGCTGTTCGGCTTCACCCTGTCGTGGGACGAGATCGCGCGGTCCAGCCAGACCATGGGCGCGACCAACACGCTGCCGCTGGAACTGGCGGCGCTGACGACCACGGTGACGACGCCGGAGATCTATGCGCTCGGCACCACGGTGACGGCGGTGTCGTTCACCGTCATCGCCGTGACGCTCGGCCTGTTCTTCCTGGTGCAGCGCCACCGCAACCGGCGCGCGCTCGGCGGTCCATCGGAATCCTGAGACCCATGCGGATCGCCATCGTCAATCCCAACGCCACGTCGTCGATGACCGAGACCATCGCGGCGGCCGCCCGGCGCGTCGCCGCCGCGGGCACGGAGATCGTCGCCATCACCAATGAGGACGGGCCGGCCTCGATCGAGGGCCACGTGGACGGGGCGCTTGCCGTTCCGGGGCTTCTCAACCGGATCGTTCGCGCCGAAGCCGAAGGCGCCAATGCCCATATCATCGCCTGCTTCGACGACACCGGGCTCGATGCCGCCCGCTCGCTGGCGCGCAAACCGGTGGTCGGGATCGGCGAGGCCGGCGCTCATATGGCAAGCCTCGTGGCGCGGCGCTTCGCGGTGGTGACGACGCTCGATTGCGCGGTGACCCTTCAGGAGGAAAACCTCGCCAAGAGCGGCCTGTCCGGCGCCTGCTGTGGGGTGCGCTCCTGCGAGGTGCCGGTTCTGGACCTGGAAAGCGACCCGGAGGCAGCAGCCAAGATTTCCGAGGAGATCGAGCGCGCCATTCGCGACGATCGCGCCGAGGCGATCGTGCTGGGCTGCGCCGGCATGGCCGAGTTCGCCGCCCGGCTGTCGCAGCGCCACGGCCTGCCGGTGATCGACGGCGTCGCCGCCGCCGTCAAGCTGGCCGAGGGTCTGGTCGCCATGGGGCTTACCAGCTCCAGGCGGGGCGGCTATGCTGCGCCCCGTCCGAAGGCGCGCCCCTTCGGGCTGACGAATATGCCGCCGTCGGAGCCATGACCAACGGGATCACCATCCGGACCATGAGCGAGGCCGATCTCGCGCTGGCGGTCGACTGGGCCGCCACCGAAGGCTGGAACCCAGGCCTCGAAGATGTCGCCTGCTTTCGCGCCGCCGACTCCGACGGTTTCCTGATGGCGACGGAAGGCGACGAGCCGGTCGCCTCGATCTCCGTCGTGGCCTATGGCGAGAGCTTCGGTTTCCTCGGCTTCTATATCGTGCGGCCCGACAAGCGCGGGCAGGGCATCGGCTGGGCCTTATGGCAGGCCGGGATGGCGCGGCTGGACGGCCGCACCGTCGGGCTCGACGGGGTGGTCGACCAGCAGAACAACTACCGCAAGTCCGGCTTCGTTCTGGCACACCGCAACGTGCGCTATGCCGGCCCTGCCAGACGGACGCCGAAGGACGTGAGTTCCGGCTCGGCGCCGATCACACGGGCGGATTTCGACGATTTGGCCGTCTTTGATCAACGGCATTTCGGTTTCGGCCGACCGGCCTTCCTGAAGGCCTGGCTTTTCGCACCGGAACATCGGGCCGTTCTCGCCCGCGACGAGACGGGGGCGATCGCCGGCTACGGCGTTTCGCGGCCGTGCCGCGAAGGCTACAAGATCGCGCCGCTGTTCGCCCGAACGCCGGAGGTCGCCGCGGTCCTCTTCGGCGACCTGACGGCCTGCATTCCCGAGGGTGTCACGGTGATCCTCGACGTGCCGGAGCCCAATCCGGCGGCCGTCGCCCTGGCGCGCGAGCATTCGCTCGAACCGGTATTCGAGACCGCCCGCATGTACCGGGGCCACCCGCCCGATCTGCCGCTCGACGAGATTTTCGGTCTCACCAGCTTCGAACTCGGCTAGGGGGCGGACGCTTGGGCGGCTGGCCGACGGAGGCCCTGATGTTCGATCTCGTCTTGCGCCAGGCCCGGATCGTCGGGCACCCGGGTCCCGTCGATATCGGGGTGACGGGCGGAGTGATCTCCGCCATCGCTCCGTCGCTTCCGGCCGGAGGCCTGAAGTGGAGTGCGGAGGGGCGCTTCGTCTGCTCGGGCTTCAGCGAGGCGCATATCCACCTCGACAAGGCGCTGATCCTGGATCGCTGTCCGATCTGCCAGGGCACGCTGAAGGAGGCCGTGACGCTGACGGCTGCGGCGAAGACGACCTTCACGGCGGAGGACGTCTACCGGCGCGCGCGGCGGGTGCTCGAAAAGGCCATCCCGTACGGGACCATGCGCATGCGCAGCTTCGTGGAGACCGATCCACGCGCCGGCCTGCGAAGCTTCGAGGCGCTGATCGCCCTCAAGCGCGATTTCGCGGAGGCCATCGACCTCGATCTCTGTGCCTTCGCCCAGGAGGGACTAGAGCGGGATGGGATTAGGTTGGACCATATCCTGAGTTGACGAGGTAGTTGGCGCATTCGTCTGACGAGATCGAAGCGAGAATCTGCGCGATGGCGTCGGAGACGGCTTGGTAGGTCCGTTCTCCAGCCTTGCGCAGCAGATGCTTGAGTTTGGCAAAGAGCTGC
>NZ_JAZHFT010000074.1:0-11477 GCF_036541425.1 Consotaella aegiceratis | reverse complement strand
ATATTCCATGGCTGTTCCTCTCATGATGCTTGAGGCCGATCGATCGGACCTCGTTTCCAAACATCATCATTCTGAGGGACAGCCACCAAACTGGCTAATCGTGAGGCGCCGGCCCATTACGGCATCTAGGCTCAGGTATCTGCGGCATATGGGAAGCACTGAGCAACATGCGACTGTAATAAGGCAGGGTGAAAGGAGGGAAGAGTCTGAACGACGAGCTCCATAGGATGAGAGCCTTTTCCATTGCGTCAGCCGACGAAGGGAGTGCTGACGATGAAGACGGGCGCCATCCGCAAAATCGCGCCAGATGCGACTTGCGCTAGGCCCTCGCTAGATCATCTTCGAGTGCAGCCACGCTTTGGCGAATGATTTCGGCCAACGATTTGGCCAATTGCGAGATTTCGCCGAAACTGGATGTAATGAGCCACATGGGTTTGATGACGGGTGACTCCAGCGGGCGGAAGACGATCGCCGGGTCCGGTGCTCGCACTGCCATCAATGACGTAATGACCGCAATGCCATAGCCCGCAGAGACCATGGCACAAGCGGCATCCGCCATCTGGACCTCCGTCGTCGCCTTGAATTCGACACCTGCTTTTTCGAACGCGCTGGCGATCAACTGATAGGAGAGATCGTCTCGCCCCAGGGCGACGAGCCGTTCTTTAGAAAGGGCGGAAAAGGATATTCGCTTTTGCTGCGCCAGCGGATGGCCGGCCGGCAGGGCGCAAATCATCGAGACGTCGTGAAAGCGCTCGCAACGCAAAGCGGGATGATCCGTCGGGATCAGCGAGATACCGAAATCGGCCGAGCGCGAAAGGATGGCATCCTCGATGCTGCGCGATGTCCGAGTGAGAAGCGACAGCCGGACTTCCGATCGATCTTGCAAAAACCGCGCGGCTGCGCGGGGAACCAGATGCATCGATATGCCGGGAAAGGCAACCACCGAAACCTCGCCGCGCTCCAGATCGCGGATAGTCTCGGCCGCCTTCTGAACGCGCACCACGCCTGTTTCCAAGCGCTCGGTCTCGACGAATAGCAGCCGTGCTTCGGGCGTCGGAACCAGTCGTCCGGTGGCCCGACTGAACAGTGGAAATCCGCACGACAGTTCGAAGGCATGGACGAGCTTGCTCACCGCCGGCTGGCTGACGAAAAGCGACTCCGCCGCCTTCGTCACCGACCCGCTCTTCATGACGGCGTTGAATGCTTCGATCTGCCGAACGTTTGGTTTGGCCATTGCGCGAATGTATAACCTTAAGGAATATCAGCCTGATATAAACTCATTTGCAAGCGTTCGAGAATGCCCATTCAATGGTCGTGTTGAAAAAACAGGCAAAAGGGCCATCGCATGAAGAGCATTCTGACGACCCTTGTGGTCTCCGCGTCCTTCTTCGCCGTCGTCGCGGCCAGCGCACAAGACAGGACGCTCGTGGTGGGCGGCTACGGCGGATCATTCGAAACATTGATGAAGGAGCGCATTATGCCCGCCTTTGAGAAGGCGCATAGTGTGACCATTCAGTTCGTTCCTGGGAACTCGACCGAGAACCTCGCACGGCTTCAGGCACAGAAGGGCAATCAGGAACTCGATGTCGTCATCTTGGACGATGGCCCGATGTATCAGGCCGACGCCTTGGGCTTCTGCGCTCCCATGAAGGCATCGCCGATCATGGACGATGTCTATGACATCGCCAAGCTTGGCCCCAATTCGGTGGGGATTGGCTTTGTTGCCACGGGATTTGCCTACAATACCGAATGGTTCGAAAAAGAGGGTTGGGATCCGCCGTCGAGCTGGGAAGATTTGAAGGATGAGAAATATGCCGACATCCTGTCGGTCCCACCCATCTCCAACACCTATGGGCTGCACACGCTGGTGATGATGGCGCGGCTGGCCGGTGGCGGCGAGAAGGATATCGATCCCGGCTTCAAGGCCATGGCCGACGAAGTGGCGCCCAACGTCCTGGTGTTCGAGCCGTCGTCGGGCAAGATGTCGGAACTTTTCCAGTCGCAGGAAATCGCTCTTTCGATCTGGGGTTCGGGGCGCACCAAATCGCTGGCGGACACCGGCTTCCCCGCGAAATTCGCCTATCCCAAGGAAGGCGCCGTGGCTTTGATGCTGGCGGCTTGTCCCGTGGTCGACAGCAACCTGCCGGACGAAGCGCAAGCTTTCGTCGACTATCTGCTCGACCCCGAGACGCAGGTGGAACTGGCCGATGCCATGGGCTCCGGCCCGGTCAACCAAAAGGCCAAGCTGCCGGATGACTTGGCTGCGGTGCTGCCCTACGGCCCCGAGCAGATCGCCAAACTCATCGCAGTGGACTGGGACACGATCAACGCTAAACGCGAAGAGTGGACAGCACGATGGGCGCGCGAGGTCGAGCGTTAAACTTCGCCACAAGATGAAAGTCGAAGTGTGGTTCCTGAACCGCACGTCGCCACATCAGGCGGGAGAGCATCGAGCATGATGCCGAAGGGTTGCATGACTTTTCGGAGGAAACACCATGCTGAAACAATGGACTAGAGCGAGCCTGCGATCCCGATAATCGTATTCCGCTCTAGTCTCCCGCCTCCATCATTCCGGCGCGATCCAACCAGAGACTTCCCATGCCGCTTCTTGAGTTGCGCGATCTAACCAAATTCTACGGAGAGACCGCGGCCGTCGAACGTTTCAATCTCAGCGTCGAGAAAGGCGAGTTCGTTTCTCTTCTGGGACCGTCGGGCTGCGGTAAGACCACGACGCTGCAGATGATCGCGGGGTTCGAGAAGCCAACGGCGGGCACGATCCGGCTTGCCGAGCGCGATCTTTCATTAGTGCCTGCACGTCAACGCGGCCTCGGCATCGTCTTTCAGACCTATGCTCTCTTTCCCCACATGACGGTGGAGGAGAACGTCAGTTTCGGGCTGGAAATGCGCGGCGTCTGCGGGGACGAGCGAAAGCGCCGTGTGGCCGAAGCCCTCGACTTGGTCCATCTTTCCCATCTCGGCGAACGCTATCCGCGCGCCATGTCGGGCGGCCAGCGTCAGCGTGTGGCTCTGGCGCGTGCTCTGGTGATCAAGCCGGAGCTTCTGCTTCTCGACGAACCGCTGTCCAATTTGGATGCCAAGCTGCGCGAAGAGATGCAGCTGGAGCTTCGCCGCATTCAACGCGAAGCAGGCGTTACGACGCTTCTCGTCACCCACGACCAGAACGAGGCTATGGCGCTGAGTGACCGGGTCGCCGTCATGGAGCAAGGACAATTGGTCCAGGTGGCGACCCCATTCGATGTTTACGAACATCCTCGCTCAACTTTCATCTCGACATTTCTAGGCAAAACCAACGCCATTCCCGCGACCCTTGAGGCAACCTCGCCGGAAGGCACGACACTGGTGGTCGATGGCTATCGGCTGCAAGGGCCGCCCGCCCATCTGGTCGCCGGCCCCGCAACGATCTCGTTGCGGCCTGAGAAGATCGACATCGTGGAGCAAGGGCAGGGCGTTCTCTCGGGTTTGGTGATCGAGCGCATTTTTCTCGGCGATCAGTGGCTTTTTCGGGTGGAAACGCCGATCGGTCCTCTGCTCGTGGTGCGGCGCAATCGCGGCCAGCGTGAAGCCGATGTGGGAGAAACGGTGCACCTTCATTGGCTGGCGGAGCACATGCGCCTTCTGCCGCGGAGCGACGCGCGATGAGCGGCGCGACGGGCCTCAAATCCTGGCTGTTGAGCGGTCCCGCGCTGGCATTGTTCCTGCCGTTTCTGCTGGCGCCTTTGGCGATGACCTTTGCGCTCAGCTTCAACAGCTTTTCGTTTTATGGCGGCATCGAGCAGACCTTCGATCTGCACAACTACGCCGCCATCCTCACCGATTCCTACTATTACGAGATCTTTGGCCGGACATTCCTCATCGCACTCGTCACCACCGCTATTTCCGCCGTGATCGGTGTGCCGCAGGCCTATTTTCTAACGCGGATGCGTCCTCTCTTTCGCTCCGTAATGGTGTTGGTCGTGCTCGGTCCGCTGCTGATTTCAGTGGTCGTGCGCACTCTTGGCTGGGCCATTCTGCTGGGCAATCGCGGTGTCATCAACGACGCGTTGAAAGCGCTTGGCTTGATCGAAAGGCCCATCCGCATGATGTACACCTCCGGCGGCATCGTCCTGGCGCTCGTCCATGTGATGGTTCCGTTCATGATCCTTGCCGTGTGGGCAGCGCTTCAGCGCCAGGACCCAGCAACGGAAGCCGCTGCGGAATCGCTCGGTGCCAGCCCCTGGACGGTCTTTCGCAGGATTGTTTTGCCGCAGGCGATGCCAGGCGTTCTCTCCGGCTCGCTCATCGTCTTCTCGCTTTCGGCCAGCGCCTTCGCCACGCCCGCGATCCTCGGCGGGCGGCGAGTCAAGGTCATCTCCACCACTGTTTATGACGAGTTCCTCAACACGCTGAATTGGCCTCTGGGAGCGGCGATCGCCATGCTGCTGCTGGTCTCCGTTCTTGTTGTCATGGTCGCCTGGAATCGTCTCGTCGAGCGGCGCTATTCGGGGGTCTTCGAATGAGACGCAATGGCCCCTTCGCCATCATCTTCAGCATCCTTTTCGCCGTCTTCATGCTCGCGCCCCTAGTGGTTGTGGTGGGCGTTGCCTTCACGCCGGAAGGATTTTTGGAATTTCCCCCGAGCGGCATCTCTTTGCGCTGGTTCAGAGCTATCCTGGACAATCCCGATTTTATCACCGCAGCGTGGGTGAGCGTTCAGCTGGGCGTTGCCTCGGCGACCCTCGCCAGCATTCTGGCCGTGCCGGCGGCGCTCGCTATCGGTCGAGGCGCATTTCCCGGTCGGGAGGCGCTGCAAGCCCTGTTCCTCTCGCCACTGACAGTGCCGACCGTCGTTCTGGGCATCGCCTTCCTGCGTTTTCTCAGCCTCGTGGGCATGAACGGGACCTTCTTCGGGCTGGTGCTCTGCCACGCCATCATCATCATGCCGTTCGTGTTGCGACTGGTTCTCGCCTCGGTGATCGGCCTCGACCGATCCATCGAAAAAGCCGCCATCTCGCTTGGGGCTTCCGACTGGACGGTGTTTTACCGCATCACGCTGCGCGCCATCATGCCCGGCGTGATCGGGGGCTGGGTGCTGGCTTTCATCACCTCGTTCGACGAGCTCACGGTTACCGTCTTCGTCGTCAATCCGACCACTACGACACTGCCGGTCCGTCTCTTTTCCCACATCACTCAAACCACGGACCCGCTCGTGGCATCCGTATCCGCTGTCGCCATTCTCTTCACCATCGGGCTGATGGTCATTGTCGACCGTCTCTATGGACTTGATCGCCTTCTCATTGGGGAGGGCACACGATGAGCTCGTCCGATTTCATCGTCGTCGGCGGAGGGCTTGTCGGCGCCGCCGTCAGCTATGGCCTTGCACGGCAAGGACACAGTGTTTTCCTGCTCGATGAAGGCGATGTCGCCTTTCGCGCTTCGCGCGGCAATTTCGGCCTGGTTTGGGTCCAGTCCAAAGGGGACGGTCGTCCCGAATACGCCCGTTGGACCCGCCATTCGGCTGATCTTTGGCCAGACTTTTCAGAGCTTTTGATGCAGGAGACGGGCGTCGCCGTGCATTATCACAAGGCTGGCGGCGTTCACCTTTGTCTTTCTGAAGCGGAGTTCGACAAGCAATCCGCTTTGATCCGCCGCATGCACAATGTGCATGGCGCGGCCCACTATGGCGCGACCATCCTGAGACGGTCGGACCTCGACGAGATGTTGCCCGGCCTGGGACCGGATGTCGTGGGCGGGACCTATTCTCCGCACGACGGGCATGCCAGCCCGCTCTATCTTCTCCAAGCTTTGCATCGTGGCCTGCTTTCCCATGGCGGCCGCTATCAGGCGAACGCCAAGACGCTGAAGATCACACCCGACGCGGCAGGATTTTCCGTCGAGACCCAAGGCGGAACGGTCTCAGCCGGCAGCGTCGTTCTCGCCGCCGGGTTGGGCAATGCCAAGCTCGGCCCGATGGTGGGGCTCGATCTGCCGATCAAGCCGCTCAAGGGCCAGATTCTCGTGACGGAGCGGACCAAGCCGTTCCTGTCCATGCCGACGCACGTGGTCCGCCAGACCGAAGAAGGCTCGGTCCTCATGGGCGACAGCCATGAGGATTCCGGCTTCGATATCAGTTCAGGCGTACCGGTCCTTTCAGAGATCGCTCGCCGCGCCATTCGCGCCTTTCCGCACCTGGCAAAACTGCGCGTCGTGCGCGCATGGGGCGCGCTGCGTCCCATGACGGCGGATGGCTTTCCCATCTATCAACAATCGGAGGTCCATCCCGGCGCCTTTGCGGTCAACTGCCATTCTGGCGTGACGTTGGCGGGGGCTCATGCCCTGGCTCTGGCGCCGATGATCGCGAGCGGCGCCATCGATCCGGACCTTTCCGTTTTTTCCGCAAGGAGATTCGATGCTCAAACGCATTGATCAGGAGACGGCGCGTCTGTCGTTTAGCTTCGAGGGGCAGACGATCGACGCCGCCGAAGGCGACAGCGTTGCCGCGGCGCTTTTGGCCGCCGACGAGCGAATTTTCCGCACAACCCCGGTTTCGGACAGCGAGCGCGGCCCCTTCTGCATGATGGGTGTGTGCTTCGATTGCTTGGTGGAGATCGATGGCGTTCCCAATCGTCAGGCCTGCATGACCCTAGTCGAGCCAGGAATGAAGGTACGTCGGCAGCGCGGCGCGTCGGAGGTGGAACTGTGAGGGACACGTTCGATATCGCCGTCGTCGGCGCCGGTCCTGCTGGCATGGGGGCCGCCGTCGAGGCCACCAAGGCCGGACTCTCGGTCGTCGTTTTCGACGAACAGCCAAGCCCAGGCGGTCAAATCTACCGGTCGATCGAGAACGCCGACAAGCGCCGTAGTGCCATCCTTGGCCCGGATTATGAAAAGGGCAGGGCGCTGGCCGATGCCTTTCGGGCGTCGGGCGCAACCTATCTTCCGGGTTCAACTGTCTGGAACATCGACAGCACCCTGGCGGTGGATTTTTCCAGGAACGGTGGGTCGTCTCAGGTCAAGGCCGGCGCACTCGTCGTAGCGACGGGTGCCATCGAGCGGCCGACACCGATGCCAGGCTGGACTTTGCCAGGCGTCGTCACCGCCGGCGCGCTGCAAACGCTTTTGAAAACCTCCGGCGTTGTCGCCGACGACGTGGTGTTCGTGGGGTGTGGTCCGCTGGTCTGGCTCATCGCCAACCAGATGGTCGCGGCGGGCGTTAAGCCGCGCGCCATTGTCGAGACCGTACCGCGCAGCCGCTATCTCGAAGCGGCACGGCATCTGCCGGCTGCACTCGGCGCTTGGCGCACCTTGGCCAAGGGCCAAGCGATGATGCGGAATGTCAAGAAGGCCGGAATACCGATCTTCAAGGACGCGACGAAGATCAGGATCGAAGGCGCGGGCAGCGCCGAGTCCGTGGCCTTTACGAGCGGCGGGAAGGACCACCGCTTGGAGACGACGACCGTTGCGCTCCATCAGGGCGTCGTTCCCAACCAGCAGATCACACGACTGCTCGGCTGTGACCATCTCTGGAGCGAGTCGCAGCGCTGCTTCGTACCGCAGGTCGACGAATTCTTCGAAACCAGCGTCGGCAACGTCTTCGTTGTCGGAGATGGTGCCGGCATTGGGGGGGCGGTGGCCGCGGATTTGCGTGGAAGACTTGCCGCACAACGTCTTGCCGAGCGCGCGGGGTGGGGCGAGGACGCCGTGCGCGATCGATTGAAAACAGAGCTTAAGCGCGAGGCGGCGGCACGTCCGCTGCTGGAAACGCTCTATGCGCCGTCGCCTGAGATCCTCAATCCGGCCGATGACACGCTGGTCTGCCGCTGCGAAGAGATCACCGCCGGCCAGATTCGCAAAGCCGCCGACCTGGGCGCACCGGGACCCAACCAGGTGAAATCTTATCTGCGTTCGGGAATGGGGCCGTGTCAGGGGCGGATGTGCGGTCTAGCCGTCACCGAAATCCTGGCTGAAAGGCGGGGCGAGCCGCCCTCCGTCATCGACTACTATCGTATTCGCCCGCCGCTGAAGCCTTTGGCATTGGCCGAACTCGCCGCGCTGGAGCCTGAGGAAGAGCACGCCGTCGAGGCGGCCGAGTAGGAACGGGCATCATGAACAAGACAGCCGATCTCATCGTCATCGGCGCGGGTCTGCACGGCTGCTCGGCGGCGCTTCATGCCGCCAAGCGCGGGCTGTCGGTGATCGTCATCGAAAAGGATACCGCCGGGCGCCATGCTTCCGGCGTTAATGCCGGTGGCGTGCGCCGACTGGGTCGACATTTTGCCGAAGTGCCCCTTTCGCAAAGATCCATGGAGATTTGGCATCACATCTCGGATCTCGTCGACGACGATTGCGGATTTCAAAAGACGCCGCAGATCAAGGTGGCTGAAACCCAAGAGCAACTGGACGGTTTGCGCCAGCGAGTGACCCAGCTTCAGGCCATGGGTTTTCGCCATGAGGTGATCCTGGAGCAATCCGAGATGCGGCGTCATCTGCCAGCTCTCTCACCTCATTGCGCAGGTGCCCTTGCCGTTCTCGATGATGGCTTCGCACAGCCCTATCAGACGACGTTCGCCTTTCAGCGCAAGGCGCGCGAGCTGGGTGTCGTTTTTGTCGAGAACACGCCGGTTCAAAATGTTTCGCGCCAGGGCGGCGCTTGGCGCGTGACGACGCACAACGGTGACTATCTCGGCGAGACGCTTCTCAACTGCGCAGGCGCCTGGGGTGGAGAGATCGCGCGCCAGCTTGGCGAGCCCGTGCCTATCGAGGCGATCGCGCCGATGATGATCGTCACCAGCCGAATGCCACGTTTTTGCGAGGCGGTCGTCGGCAGTGCCGGCCGGCCGCTGTCCTTCAAGCAGATGCCCAACGGTACGGTGGTCATCGGCGGGGGGCGGCGCGGTCGCGCCGATCCGGCCCGCAACCGCTCGGAAATGCGCTTCTCGCAGCTGCGACTGACAGCGGAAACGGCAATTGCCATTTTCCCCATCATGGCCGGGGCCACCATCGTGCGCTCATGGTCCGGGATCGAGGGCCGAATGCCGGACGACATCCCGATCATCGGGCGCTCATCGCGGCACGAAGACGCGTTTCATGCCTTCGGCTTTTCGGCCCACGGCTTTCAGATGGGGCCGGGCGTCGGCGCCATTATGGCCGAACTGATCGCGCGCGGCGAGACAAACGCGCCCATCGCGCCTTTCTCGATCGCGCGGTTTTTGCCCGCTCATTCCGCTCACTGAAGGAGATATTCGTGATCAAGCGGCACTTTCAGACCAAGATCAATCACCGCGTCGTAGAGCATAACGGCGTTCTTTATTTCGGCGGTCTGGTTGCCGGCGACAAAAGCCAGGACATGAAGGGCCAGACAGCACAGATCTGCGCAAAGATCGACGACCTTCTGGCGAAGGTCGGCTCCTCTAAGGACAATCTTCTGACGGCCATGATCTATATTTCGGACTTCTCGCAGAAGGACGGGATGAACGAGGCTTGGCTGGAGTGGCTGCCGGGCGAGATTCTGCCCACCCGCGCCACGATCGGCGTGGCCGATCTCGGGACCGACACTTTGGTTGAGATCGTCGTTTCAGCCGCCAAATAGCTTTTGGGCTTCACTGAAAAGTCGTTCAAGCAGGCGCATGGAATAGCCTGTCCGTGCGCCTGGACCTTGTCGTCGGAAAACGGCCGCGACTCCGATCATCCACAATGTCGTGGCACGAAACGTCAGCAGCGCAAGGGGCGGCCCAGCGCGTCGGCGAGCATGTGGTTCTTGGTGGTCAATCCGCCTCGGGAACGCCCCAGCGCCTGGTCTTTGGCTCGACGCCCGACACGCACAGGCGGCGACCGCTCTTCAGCGCAACAAGACCGACGCACGCGATGCCGAGACCCTGGCTCAACTCGTGCGCATGGGCTGGTACAGAGAGGCACGCGTCAAAAGCTACGCCGCCCACGCCATTCGTCACCTTGTTGGCGCCCGCGCGCAACTCATGGGCATCTCGATCGATCTTTCCAATCAGATCCGCAGCACCCTCAAAACCTTCGGCCTGATGGCCGGCAAGGGAGCGGGCCGCAGCTTCGAGATGCGCGCGCGGGCTCATAGAAGGGCGTCCAAGTGTTGCCGCGGTTGTTGATCCGCTGCTGACGGCATGGCGTGCCGCACGCGAACAGATCGGCGTCTTGGACCGGCGCCTTATCGGCCTGGCCAAAGGCGACGCGACGTGCCGCCTCTTGATGACGTGCCCCGGGGTTGGCGTCATTGTCGCCACGAGCTTCGTTGCCGCCATCGAGGCGCCGGAGTACTTCCGCCACTCGCGTTCAGTGGGCGCCTATCTCGGATTGACGCCGGTGCGATACCAATCGGGGGAGATCGATAGAAGTGCTGGCATCTCGCGCCGCGGCGACCGGCTGATGCGAACTTACCTGTTCGAAGCGGCAGCGAGCCTTCTGGTGCGGGTCAGCCAGAACTCGGCCCTGAAGACGTGGGGACGGGCGCTCGCCAAACGCATGGGGTTCAAGCATGCTGCCGTGGCGGTCGCCCGAAAGCTGGCGGTCGTGCTGCACGCGATGTGGCGGGGCGGAACCCCCTTCCGACCCTGGCCAAACGCAGTATGACGGATCCAACGAGAAGGAAAGAAACAAGCGGCTGACGAGATCCGCCAAAGGCGGAAACAGGCGTCCCCGCCGGGACGCGAGCAGGGTCATCCCGGGTGGGTCTTGCGGCTGGCAATCCGCCGGACCGCGCGTTCGACATGGCGAACCCCGCTTCGAGACGCATAGTGCGGCGGCCAAGCGAGCCGACCGCGGAAACAACCACGATCCGGCGGTGACACTTCCTATCCGTCTTGACAGGAGCAACGCGATCAAACAACGACCCAGCGGCGCGGCACGACCTTGAAGCCCTCTTCCTTGTCGATCCGGCGCACGATCTCGACGACAAAGTCGAGAAGGGCAGCCTTGTCCATCAGCTTGGTGCGCTCATAGGCGCCGCCGGCGAAGAGGTGCTTCAGCCACGGCCAGCGTTTTCGGATGGCGTCCAGAATGTGCTGCGCCCCGGCGCTGTCGGATACGTCGGCGGGCGTCAGGTTCATCATCAGGAGACGTCCGCCCGTATCGACCGCGATGTGGCGCTTGCGTCCGGAGATCTTCTTGCCACCGTCAAAGCCGCGCGTGGCTCCGGCAGCCGAGGCTTTGACGCTCTGACTGTCGACGACGCCCGCCGTCGGGCTCGCCTCGCGACCGGCCCGCTCGCGGTCCAGCATCAGCGCGACATTGTGGATCGTCTTGAACAGCATCAGCCGCACGAAGCGGCGAAACCACCAGTAGACGGTCTGCCACGGTGGAAAGTCCTTCGGCAGCATCCGCCAGCCCAGGGCTATCGCATTTGGCCGAGGATGGAACGAGCGAAGTCGTTGGACCATCCGGATCGCTTTCGCTTGCGACGGATGGAGATTGAAGGCCTGGCGCGCTTGAGCATGTTGAGGGCGAGCTTTCGC
>NZ_JAZHFT010000073.1:0-11591 GCF_036541425.1 Consotaella aegiceratis | reverse complement strand
GGCTATACGCCGACCGCGAAGAGAAGCGCGTGACCCGCGGGGCGAAATGATCCAGAAATGCCGAAAGGAGCAGCTTGACCTCAACGACCCCAATCAGAGAAGACTCTTAGTCCTACTGCGTCACAAGCGTGCGGAAGGGGAATCGTGCATTGGCCGAAGGTGATAATCTGCTGATTCACGTTGGCGGATGAGGGCGCGATGGGCAAGCAGGGGAGCGGCGCAGGCTCGGGCTTCGAGACCTATGTGGACGCGCTGGTGGAGGTGATCGGCCACGCCGATCGCGCCGAGCCGCTGCACGACTACTGCCGGGGATTGATGCTGCCGGTGGAGCGCAAGAGCGTGGAGCCCTTGGCGGCGGTGACGGCGCCGGCGCGGGTCTCGGCGCAGCATCAGTCGCTGCTGCATTTCGTCGGTCAGGCGCCGTGGTCGGATCAGGCGCTGACGGGCAAGGTCCGCGAGTTGGTTCTGCCGCGGATGGTCGAACGCGGCGGGCCGATCACGGCCTGGATCGTCGACGACACGAGTTTTCCCAAGAAGGGCAAGCACTCGGTGGGCGTGGCGCGGCAATATTGCGGTCAGCTCGGCAAAAAGGAGAACTGCCAGGTGGCGGTCAGCCTGTCGATTGCCAACACGGCAGCGGGCCTACCGATCGCCTGGCGGCTCTATCTGCCACAGGCTTGGGTCGACGATGGCGAGCGGCGGCGCAAGGCCCAGATCCCCGACGCGGTCGGCTTTCAGACCAAGCCGCAAATCGCACTCGATGAGATCCGGGAGGCGGTCGCGGCGGGAGTGCCGACGGGCGTGATCCTGGCCGATGCCGGCTACGGGGTCGACAGCACCCTGCGTGCTGGCCTCACGGATTTGGGTCTTGCCTATGTCGTGGGCGTGACCTCGACGATCAATGTCTGGCGGCCGGGCGAAGGCCCGCTGCCGCCGGACTGCTATGGCGGCCGAGGGCGACCGCCGAGCCGGCTGCGCCGCGACAGCGATCACCAGCCGCTTTCGGTCAAGGCCCTGGCCGAAGAGTTGCCGGCCCAAGCCTGCCAGAAGGTGACATGGCGCGCCGGAACGAATGGCGATCTGACCTCGCACTTTGCCGCCGTCAGGGTGCGATGTGCGGGAGGAGACTTTCGGCTCACTCAGCCGTGCGCCGAGGAATGGCTGATGATCGAATGGCCGGAGGGCGAGGACGAGCCCACCAAGTATTGGCTCTCGACGCTGCCCGCCGACACAGCCCTTGCCGACCTCGTGGCCGCCGCCAAGCTGCGCTGGCGCATCGAGCGCGACTATCTCGATCTCAAGCAGGAACTCGGGCTTGGCCATTACGAGGGCCGCGGATGGCGGGGCTTCCACCACCACGCCAGCCTGTGCATCGCGGCCTACGGATTCCTGATCCTGGAGCAGGAGACGATTCCCCCCTCAGGCGCCGCCTTCGCCAAAGAGCGCCCGGAGCCTCCCGTTCCCCGCGGTTCGCGATCCCACTCGGCCGCCGCTCCGGCCGGAACGGCACGTGCCAACCTCGATCGCCACGATCCGACGAGCCCTTGCCGCCGCCCTGGCTCTGCGCATCATGCGATGTCCATGCTGCGGCCGAGCCAATTGAATGCCTCATCCAAATTTATGACGCAGTAGGACTAGGGACGTTCTGTTACCTATGTCTCCGGGCTGGAAAAAAGAATTTGGTAGCGGAGGAGGGACAGGGACCCCTAACCGCCTGATTTCTATCGTCTTTTGGCCTCTTGGCGCCGCTCGCGCCGTTGAGGTCTGTATGCTGGTACGAGGTCGTAGCATAGGTCGGACGGCTTGAGAGCCCGGGAAACGATGCCCCTGCCGAATTTCTGGTCGGCACTGGCAGTCGGTGAATGCGGAAAAGTTTTCCGCTCGACAAGAGCCGTTCGCGTGAGAGGCCTGCTCCGTGGTCTGACAATAGCTGCCGATTGCTTCTGTCTTGATCCATCACAAGAGGTCATAGCGCCCGAGACCGAGCGAGACGCCACCGCCGACATGCATGGTTTCCAACGACCGACTCCGCTCGACCTCGAAGGCCTCCATGACACCGACCCTCGCCTTCCACTTGAAGATGCTGGCGTCGTCGAAGCCGTGCTTGCGGCAGAGCTCGGCGACTGGAATCCCGATCTCGTGCTCCTTCAAGATGCCAATGATCCGTTCTTCGGCGAACCAAATCGGAATGTTTCCGTTTTGACTGGCGTCATGGAGAAGATCGCCTGGCGTCGGCGAACTTCCTCGATCCATGGTAAGGAAGGCCATCGGGCCGGTTCCTCCTTTCGCGAAATGGATCGCGGCGCGGCCGTGCGGCATGCTTCCATGCCTCGACCACTGTTCAAGGAACCGCGTTGACCAGGCTCAGCATCCGGCATCGGACCGTCTACCACTACCGTGAGCCGGTGCGGCTGGGGCCGCATCGCCTCATGCTCCGGCCGCGCGAAAGCCGGGACGTCCGCCTGGTCTCGATCGATCTCGAGGTCGAGCCTCACACCACCGTGACGTGGGCGCAGGACGTCTTCGGCAACGCGGTGGCGACCGCCAATTTCGCGGACATGACGGACAGCCTGGCGATCGAGAGCCGGGTGGAACTGGACCTCCACGCCGAGGCATGGCCCGTCTTCGACGTCGCGGCGACGGCAATCTCCTATCCATTCCGTTATTCCGACGAGGAGTGGACCGATCTCGGCGCGCTCTCGGCCGTGCAACATCCCGATCCCGCCGGGCGGCTCGGCTCCTGGGCGCGCGGGTTCGTCTTCGGCAATCCCACCGACACGCTGTCTCTGCTGAAGGACCTCAGCGCCGGCGTGCCCCAGTGGATCTCCTATCAGAGCCGCGAGGAAGAAGGCACGCAGACCCCTTCGCAGACCCTCGACCGCGGGTGGGGATCGTGCCGGGACTTTGCGGTCTTGTTCGCGGAGGCCGCGCGCAGCCTCGGCTTCGGCGCGAGGATCGTCTCCGGCTATCTGTTCAATCCGGATGGCGCCGCAGCCGGTTTGTCCGCCTCCGGCTCAACCCATGCCTGGGCGGAGGTCTACGTCCCGGGCGCCGGCTGGATCACCTTCGATCCCACCAACCGCAGTGTCGGCGGACGCAATCTCATTCCCGTCGCCGTTGCGCGCGACATCGCGCAGATCGTTCCCGTGGCCGGCAGCTTTACCGGACTCACCGACGCCTTCACCGGCATGACGGTCGAAGTGACCGTGACGGGATGACGCCGAGAAGAGGGGCGCCCTCTCCGCAGAGATCACGGCGGGCCGGATGCTACGCCAGCGAACACAACCACACGGCTGAAAATTGCAGACCGGCCGCCGTCAGCACGAAGACATGCCAGATGGCGTTCTGGAAAGGAAGCCGCGTCCACAGGTGGAACGGCACGCCGAGCGAGTAGACCACGCCGCCCGCCAGCAGGAGGCCAAGAGCCATGGGCGAGAGCGTGGCAACGAGCGTGCCAAAGATCGAAACGCCGCTCCAGCCGAGCCCGAGATACAGCACGATGGACAGGCGATCGAACCGCCCCGGCGCGGCGAGTTTGGCGAAGATGCCGAAGGCGGCGATGAGCCAGACGACGACCATCAGCCACCAGCTTTGCGCCTTGAGCAGGAACGGTGTGTAGGTGCCGGCGATCAGCAGATAGATCGCCGAATGGTCGAAGCGGCGCAGCCGCTGCTTGAGGGCGCCGGGCTTCGGCCAGATGTTGTAGGCGGCCGAGATTCCGATCGAGGCCACCAGGGTGAGCAGATAGATCGCCGCAGCGGTCAGCGCGGCCCCCGATGCGTGGCCGACCAGGCCCCAAACCAGGATCGCCGAACCGACGAGGGCGAACGTGCCACCGAACGCATGGACGACACCATCGGTCCAAAGCTCGGCGACCGTGTAATGTCGTTCGGCAGCAATCCTTCGGTTGTTGCTCATCGCGCCCGCTACTCATTGTTCGTAGATCGATAGGTGAAGGCCTTTCACCGGATCGGATTGAGGTGGCGCGGCAGCGGCGGGAAACGCACCGAGACTTGGGATTTTCCTGCAGACCGCGCCATCCCGTCAAACTTGTTCTGAACCTAAAGCCGATTCGCGCTATTGTGTCGGTCCGGTGGGGCGAAATGTCCGCCCGTGCGGAATCGTAGAGTAGGCGCGAATATCGTGGAAAAGCAGATCGAACCTCTCAGCGACCTGGAAAAGGTTCGCGAGGTGATGGTGACGGAGCGTCGCCGCCTCGCGTCGCACATGGCAGATGCCAACATGCGGAGCGCATCCGCCGTTGACGATCTCATGGTCGTCCAACAACGGATCGAGGCCATCGATCGTGCGATCGCGGACGAAAGGTCGCTTCTGTCTGAGATTTGATCGAGCCGATCCTTGCGGCCCGCGAGCTTGCATCGGCACCAGAGGGACCGTCCAGATCACACAGCGCCAGCGAACCGGTCGCAAGCCTACAGGGCGGCTGGATATTCGGTTTCCGCGCGTTCGCGCATCCCCATCGTGGTCTCCGTCTAGAACAGGTAGGTCCGCGTCGTGGGCAGCACATCGCTTCGGCGGGCCAACTGGAGTTGGAACACCATCATGTTCTGCCAACGGAAGGAGCCTTCCGAGATTGCCAGGTAAAATTCCCACATCCGGCAAAATCGCTCGTCGTAGAGGGCTCTCGCGCGCTCGCGGTTCGTCTGGAAGCGCCCGCGCCAATGCCGGAGCGTTTCGGCGTAGTGCAGCCGCAGGACCTCGACATCCGTCACGATCAGCCCCGCATTCTCGGCGGCCAGCAGCACCTGCGACAGCGACGGAATATAGCCTCCGGGAAAGATGTACTTGGCGAGAAAGCCGTTGGTCGCCGCCGGCACGTCGGACTGGCCGATCGAATGCAGCACCATGATGCCGTCCTCGTCGAGGAGGTCAGCGCACCGACGAAAATATTCGGTGTAGTGGCGCAGGCCGACATGTTCGAACATGCCGACCGAGACGATCCGGTCGAAGCAGCCTTTCGCCGTGCGGTAGTCCTGCAGTTCGAACCTTGCGCGCTCGGCCAGGCCGGCCGCTTCGGCCCGCTCTCTCGCCACGGTCTGCTGCTGTGAGGAGAGCGTCACGCCGGTGACCCGAGCCCGGCAGTTGCGGGCGAGGTAGAGACCGAGGCCGCCCCAGCCACAGCCGATGTCGAGAACCCGCAAATCGTCTGCATCCATCGCCATCTTCGAGGCCAGGTGCCGCTTCTTGGCAAGCTGCGCCTCCTCCAGCGTGGCGTCCGGCGTCTCGAAATAGGCGCAGGAATACTGCCGGTCGGCATCGAGGAAGAGCGAGAAGAACTCGTGCGACAGATCGTAGTGGTGCTCGACGTTGTGTCTGGAGCGCCGTGGCGAGTTGCTCTCGACAAGTTGCCTGGAAATCCTTCGGACGTGCTCGGCGAGCCGCATCCAGACCTGTCCCGTCGCTTCGACGCCAGCGTTCTCCATGACGAGGCGGACCAGATCGAACGTCGACCCTTCGATCAGGTCGACCTGGCCGTCCATGTAGCACTCGCCCAGCCGCAAGGCCGGATCGAGCGCGACGGCGCGCTCCGACGCCCGACTGTTGAAGCGCAGATGGACGGCCGTGCCGGTCCCGTCTCCCCACGTCCTCGTCGTCCCCGAGGCGTCGGTCACCGACAACGCGCCGGTATGGATGGCACGATCGAGATAGAGTTCCAGGAGCGGGAACATCGGCACCTCTTTCTGGGTCAATTGCCCCAGCCGGGTTCCGCGGAATGTCAGGCGGGCAAAAGCCGATCGCGGGACATTTAGGACGCGGCGCTGGATGGCTCCGCGGCTGGCCTCGGGCCAACATAGGGCCGCCGCGCCACGGCTTCTCTCGGCTTGCGCTTCGGACCGGGGATCAGCCCCTCGCGCTGCGCCTGCTTGCGGGCGAGCTTCTTGGCACGACGAACCGCATCCTTGCGCTCTCGAATGCGCCTTTCGGATGGTTTCTCGTAGGCGCGGCGCGCTTTCATCTCCCTGAAAACGCCTTCGCGCTGAAGCTTCTTTTTCAGAACCCGGAGGGCCTGATCGATATTGTTGTCTCTGACATCTACCTTCAAGATGACTCCTGTCATACAGCGGCGCGCTCAGCGGTTGCGTGCCAATATAAGTTTCAGCTTTTGTGCAGTGTGGGGCGTGAGGGTCAGCAGTCGTTCGTCGAACGCTGCGTCGCGACCAGACCCCGGCCGAGGTCGTCATCCGGCTGGATGACCTTCAGAGCGGCAGCGGCGGCTTCTTCAGCGACACGTCGCCGGTCGGCCATGACAGGCCGCTTCGGATCATCTTCGAGATCCCCCTGCGAGCTGAAAACCGCCGCGGCGATGGCACGCGCCATACGCTCCTGCAGGGCCAGGGCGGAAGCGAGGTCCTGGCTCATCGGCCGACCTCACTGACGACGATCACCTGTGGCCGTTCCGTCCCGGCGAGGCCGACGAACAGGAACAGCCCGCCGAACACCACGACTGACGCGGCCAGTGCCAGAACGAGCGGCGCGATGGCGACGGGACGCAGGCGATCGCGCGTCGACGAGAACAGCCGGAGGGAAGCGCCGAGTGTCATGATGGCCGCCCTCCCGGCGCAGTGGCCCGTGAGCTGTTCTTGGAGTGCACGATGTCTCCATCCGACGACGGCAAGATGCCGTAGCGGCGGCGATAGTCAATGAAATCAGCGCTCTCGTAGAAGGCCTGGAACTCTTCCGCGCCGTACGAGCCATCGTCCGTGTCGAGGCAGGCGCCGATACGCAGGACAGAATGATCTTCCGTTGCAAAACAGATCGCTTCGGCCAATGTGTCGAAGCGTTTGTGGCCGACACCTCCCTTTCCTGGCAGGCGGCGTCGGTTCTTGGACCAGAACAGATCCGCAGGAACTTCGAAATCGATCGCTTGCATTCCGGCCTCCGTCGTTAGTTTCAAACTCGTCACCGTCGTTGGAATTCGGGATAGGCTACAGCCTCTCGACGGCGAAGCATGACGAGACGCCGGCGAGCGAGCCTGGCCTCGTCGCGACGCTCAGCCTTTCTTCTTCGGCGTGCCAATCGTGACCGTCGTGCCTTTCGGCAAAAAGGTCGACGTCGTTTCGGCTTTCGCCGTCTTGTCCATTTTCGGCTTTCGGATCTCGCGATTGCTGCGTCGTTGTCCCTTGGCCATCAAAGCCTCCCGAACCGGGCCAATGCCCAGAGATAAAAAAAGCCCCGCACCCGGATTGGGAGCGGGGCCATATGGCGTGGTGCGCCTCAAACGAAGCGCCAGCGCATCGCGTGACAAGGTCGCCAGTACATCCGTGGTCGACCTAGCCCGCCATGCTGGCCAATCGCAGCCCTCAAGCTGCGACCTGAAGCGTTAGGCGACCAGCGCCAGATTGTCGGCCGCCTTCTTCCCGCTCTTTCGATCTGCGACGAGTTCATAGGAGACCTTCTGGCCCTCCCGGAGGTCGGCGAGACCGGCCCGTTCGACGGCGCTGATATGCACGAAGGCATCGCCGCTACCGTCTTCGGGCTCAATGAAGCCGAAACCTTTTTGTGTGTTGAAAAACTTTACGGTTCCCGTCGTCATGGCAATTCCTTTCCAAGACAAAAATTTTATATCGGCACTGACACCGCCAGGGCCGTTTCGAAGAGAAGTATCGGAAAAGATTTTTGGGAACAAAGCGCCGTTGGAGCGCGAAGGCCAATCAGGTCCGGCCGTCTATCGATGAATGGAATATCGCCTCTTCTTCGTGAGATAACAAGGGCAGGACGAGATTTATTTTTGGAATGCGGGCGGCGGCAATATTTCTAGGCGGATTTCGATGATTTGGCCGCCGCCCCTTCCCTCCTCTTTTATCCAACCGATCGAGGTTCAGCGAGCAGATGAATCCCGCCAGGGGCTCGTCTGTGCCGACCGGCCTTGGACGAGCGTCCCGATCAGGTGCAGCAATGCCTGGTGCTCCGGACCAGACGGACCGCGGCTGAGAAAGTCGCCGATCTCGATGCGGCTCTTCGCTCCGCCCGACGGCAAATTGGCCTGGTGCAGCACGTATCCATTCAGCGTCCCCTCGTCCTGGCAGAGGAACCAGCGGTCACCGTTGGAGCTCGACGCAAATTCTTTCATGGTCTCGGGCATGAGAATAACCTTTTCTGTGTTTGATGGACGGCATGGTGCCGGTGTCAGGAGGCGACCTCATCGGTCCAGACGCGAAATCCGGCCAACTGATTGGCGCCGAAGGTATGGGTCAGGGGCACATCGGCCGCGTCACGCCCCTGAGCGATCAGGATGCGCCCGATGCGTGGCGCATTGTTGCGCGGATCGAACACCCACCAGCGTCCGCCGAGAAAGACTTCCATCCAGGCGGCGAAATCCATCGGGCCGTGAGGCGGGGAAACGCCGATATCGCTGACATACCCCGTGCAGTAGCGCGCGGGGATGTTCAGGCAGCGGCAAAAGGCGATGGCCAGATGCGTGTAGTCGCGGCAGACGCCGACCCGCTCCGCATAGGTTTCTGCGGCGGTCCGGGTGGCGCGCGAATGCTCGTATCCGAACGTCACATGACCATGCACGAAGTCGCAGACCGCCTGAACGCGAGGCCAACCCACCGGGGTCTGCCCGAACAGCCTCCATGCCTCGTCGGACAAAAGATCGGTCTCGCAATAGCGGCTTGGGAGGAGGAAGCTCAGCGTATCCGGAGAAAGATCTTCGATCTTGTGCTGCCAAGCATTCGGCTCGACTGAATCGACCTTCCCATCGTCCTGAACGATCCCGTCAGTACCGAGCGTGAAGCGCCCGGCCGGCGCGACGAGACGGTTGCACCAGTTGCCGAAAAGATCCCTGTAGCTCTGGATCGGAACCGAGGGTGCGGTGACCAGATGATCCGGCCTCTCGAGATCGGCGAAGCGCGAGAAGTGGACGTTCAGGATTGCGATCATCGGTGTTGGCTGCGGCATGTCGTAGCTTAACTCGCAGCCCAGTCGGATCTTCATGACGCTCTTCCTTCCTTCTGAAGTCGGTCTCGGAGTTTCCGGATTATCAGGCGGAATACTCAGCGCTGGGAGCTTGGGTGCTCCGCCTCCGAGGCACGTGCCTTCAATTCGGCATAAAGCCGATCGCGCGCCTCAGCGGCGCGCTGAACGTCGAAGCTCATGACGACGCGCCACTCCGTCTGGGCGACCTCGGTCACCAGCGCTCGCCGGAACTCCTCCATAGCGGCCAGCCAGTGGTCGCATTCGTCAGCAAGGACCAGCAGATCCAAATCGCCGAGTTCCAACAGCGCGGAGCGGTCTTCATATCCGACAGCCGACGGCAAGTTATGGTTGTGTTCGATTGGCGAACTCAGGCGAGGGTGTATAGTGGTCAAACGGGCTCGTTGGGCCCAGGTTCCAACAGCATTGGCAGAGCCGGCGCATCGCAAACGCGTCTCGGCATCACGATCGACCATCCCGCGATGGCGTCACTGTCGCTCGGAACGGTCCGATGATCCGCTCATATTCGGCTTCGGAGGTCCTCCCATAGCGGTCGTCGGCGATGCCGATCAGTGCCTCTTGGTCACGGATGGTGATGTTGCACCATCGCCTCTTGATCAGGCCAGAACCTTCGAGCAAGTGCGTCGAACGATTTTGAAGTCGTGACTACGTTTTAACGACGGCGGTAGAACCAACGCGAATCCTTGAAAGATCTGGAAAAATCGCTCCGCTTGCAGCATATCGAAAGGGTGCTGGGCGGGCCATCCTCTCGGTTTGAGCGAGGAAGGCACCGGGTGCAGACTTTCGACGTGGACACCATTTCGGCACAGGACATCGTCGACACTGTCAGCGAGGGGCTCGTCGTGCTCGACCGCGACCTGGCCGTCGTATCCGCCAATCGTCGCTTCTATGAACTTTTCGCCGTTACCCCCGAGGAGACAATCGGCCGCCGCCTCACGGCTCTCGGCGATGGACAGTGGGACATTCCGGAGCTGCGTCGGCTGCTTGAGGCTGATGCTCCAGATCCATCCCGACCACCTCGCCTATCTGCGGGCTCGCCAACGCCAGGCCGAAGAACGGGAGCGCCGACGGCTCGCTGCTCTGATCAATCCCAAGCGCAAGCCCCGGCGCCTGAATGACCGACGGTTCGAGGTTCTCGTCGGCCGTGTTGCAAAGGTGCTGAAAGCCGGCGAACCAACGATGTTCGCATTCGAGGGAGCGTGCAGGCATGGACTGCGACGAGCCTTGATTGCGCAGGGCTGGAAGTGGGCGGATGCCGACTTGGCAGCCCTCGACGTCGTGGGTGCCGCGTTGAAGAGGATCGGGGCTGTTCGACCGATGTGGCGGGAAGGCCAACCCGACTTTGCCTCCGAGTTCGGGACAGAGCGGTTCTTTTGTGCCCGCTGCGGACGGAGGATCGTCGACCGGATTTCCAGCAACGGCACGCCGGTCAAATACTGCAGCCGGGAGTGCGCTGATGCGATGCACAGTCTCAAGGCCAAGCGCTTCGGCTCCGAGCTGTCTTTGGCCGAATACCTCGCCGCTTGTGCCGAGCGATCGGAAAAGACGCTGAAGGAGCGGTCTGGCAATTGTGAGCAGTGCGGCAAACCATTCATCAGCCGAACCGCCGGCAGAAAATACTGCTCGCACAGCTGCTACAAGCTCGCTGCCAGGGTGTGGCAGGATCGCCCCTGCGAACATTGCGGAACACCGTTCAAGCCGAAGCAGTATCCCGATGGCAGGATCTCCCGGTTCTGCTCGAGCGAGTGTTCCGGCGCCGCGCGTAAGGCTGCAAAGCCGCGGCCCGCCTTCCAGTGCGAGACCTGCAAGACGGTCTTCTTCGGGAAATACCCATCAGACAAGCGCCGGTACTGCTCGCCGGCCTGCAATCCCTACAGCCGGAAGAAAGACCGCTCTGTCTTTGTCTGCGAACCCGCCGGGAAGATGCGGGAATGAATGGGGCTTCCATCGGACCGATGACCGCTCAAACCACGCTTGAACATTACTAAAAGGCTGGGGCTCCAAATCATAGACGAACGAACCCGTTCGCACGAGATGGTCGCGGCTTGGCTGTGCAGGCAGTTGCCATTGAGCAACCGACCCCAGTGGCTAAAAGGTCGACATTGGCGCTCCGCACGCCGACGCGACGGCCGCATCCAAATACCGGCGGAACAGCGGCTTCGAGGATCGCAGGGATCTAACAGAGTTGGCGCTTGCCCGTCGCTGTACATAGAAAAGTCGTTGGCGGCCTGAATTGATGTCTGGTACGAGCCGGGAAGCAACCGGAGAGGTCATGGTGTCCTCATTTACGAAGCCCCTCCGCTTTCGCTTGCATGTTAGTGTCCGATTCAAAACTAAGCAGATGAGTCACCCGTGAAGAATTGGGAAGCCCTTGAAAAGGCTTCCGGATCATGGTTGGCGAAGAATTCCCTTTTGCAGGATTGAGCCATTTTTGGGCTGATAAACTTGCAAATTGCGTTGGCGCTGCGGGCGTGATTCACTGGTTCCCGGATCGGTGATCGGGGAGCTTTTCGATGCGTCCGAAGGAGCGGCGGGACAGCGGGCAGAGCGATCTGTTCCGGGCTCGGCTTGATCAGATCGTCGACCCGCACCACGCGCTGGTCCGGCTCGGGCGGGCGATCGACTGGCGCTTT
>NZ_JAZHFT010000072.1:0-11829 GCF_036541425.1 Consotaella aegiceratis | reverse complement strand
CAGGTGACTGCGCTTTTTAGATCGATCGGCTGGTCCCATTCCCACTCCATCATGCAGCGCCTTTCAGCGACTGCGGACAGAAGCATGACCTCGGCGACAGGATGTAGGGAAATTGGGGTTGACCCAGAACGGCCCGTTACAGAAGAACTGTCCAGCTTGACGATCGACAGCCGGGTGATGTTGGATCTTCACGCCGAAGCGTGGCCTGTCTTCGAGGTCGCGGCGACGGCGGCCTCCTGAACCGCGACGTCTTCCTCTTCCTGGTCGACGATCTCAATCCCATTGAGGCGGGACGTCTGCCGGACGGCTCTGCGCGCATACTCACGGCGAGCGGTTTCAGTCCATCCAGGGCATCAGTGGCTCCATCTCGTTTGGCCACAAGACGGAATCACAACCTTCTGAAATCGCTCAACTCATTTCGGGCCAAGCTCTAAGACAAGCAGGATGGATTGAGACCCAAGACGCAGATGATCCATTGTGGTCGCCTTCGGGCTCGCGTAGCCTTCAAAATCAGCAGCTCCGTTGGCCGATCGGTGCGAGAGATGGAGGCCTTTCCTTCTCGGCGGAACCGTTCCGCGCGGCAAAACGCTCGCGGAGACCTGCGCGGAGGCTTGTCCGACTGGCGATGACAGGCGTTCGACGAAAACAGCAGTTCACTGGGAGGATGCAGCAATGGACAACGAGTTGGTGGAACGCGTAGCCCGTGCCATGTGCGTAGCGGAAGGACTGGATCCCGATGCCGAGGCGTTGGTCAGTGCCGACGATATCTTCGGTCAGCGGCGTGGCGAAGATGTGCTTCTCGGCGCCATCCCGGCGCCGACGTGGAAACGATATGCCCGGATGGCAAGGATGCATCTGAGCGCGCAGGATGCGGTGATGCGGCCTGCTGGAACCTGACGCCCGGGCCTGGGACGCTGCCGACGTTTCGGAGGGGCTCGACGCGGCCACACAAACGCCACGACGGTGCACTTTAGACACGTGCTCTGCTCCAGCTGGACGGATGCGCTGTCCGTGCTGCCCGTTGAGACGCACCTGGAATACAATGCCGAGCGTTTAGTCGCGACGGGCCCGAGGCCGGCGGCGCGAGCGTGCCCTGGCCTTTACCCTATTGCCGGTGCCGCGCCGGACGGCGGGACGCAGCGTCCGGCAGAACGCACTGCCGGACGGGCAGCGGTTTGGCCCGGATCTCCGAGCATCTGCTCGGACCGCATTCCGCCACGCCCTTGGTGAGACGTTTTGCCCCAAGACCATTTTGGTATCGGCCGGGGATCGAAACGGTATTTTTTTCGAGCCGGCAAGAAGCCTACGTCTGTCGGCGACCGCGAAGGTCGTGAGGAAATCGTAGGTACATCGAATGGCCGAAAACAAATATTCAGACGAGCACGTGGAGGTCACAGACCTTCGATCTGCAATAAAACTTCTTTCCAGCATCCCCGGAGAAGTCGTTACCACTGATACGGAAGTGGATCCCGAGGCAGAGCTGTCGGGTGTCTATCGGCACGTCGGCGCCGGTGGGACCTGCCGCAGGCCCACCCGCAAGGGCGGCCCGGCGATGATCTTCAACAAGGTGAAGGGCTATCCCGACTTTCGCGTGGCGATCGGCCTCGTGGGATCCCGCAAGCGTGTCGGACATCTCCTCGGCTACGATTATGAGCGGCTAGGCTTCCTGCTGAAGGACGCGGTCAAGCACGCCCTCCCGCCGATCGAGGTCGGCGAGGACAAGGCCGTCTGCCGCGAGGTAGTGCACCGTGCCGAGGATCCTGATTTCGATCTGCGCAAGCTTCTGCCGGCGCCAACCAATACGCCGGAAGACGCTGGTCCCTACATCACCATGGGCCTGTGCTACGCCTCCGATCCAGAAACCAAGGAATCGGACATCACCATCCATCGCCTGTGCGTGCAGAGCCACGACGAACTGTCCATGTGGCTGACGCCAGGCAGGCACATCGACGCCTTCCGCCAAAAGGCCGAGGCGGCCGGCAAGCCGCTGCCGATCTCGATTTCGATCGGCGTTGATCCGGCGATCGAGATCGCCGCCTGCTTCGAGCCGCCCACCACGCCGCTCGGCTTCGATGAGTTGCAGATCGCCGGCGCGATCCGCGGCAGGCCGGTGGAGCTCGCCAGGTGCCTGACCGTCGACGCGCGCGCTATCGCCAACGCCGAGGTCGTCATTGAGGGCGAGCTGCTTCCCGAGGTGCGCGTCCGAGAAGACCAGAACACCGACACCGGCAAGGCGATGCCCGAGTTCCCGGGCTACACCGGCGATGCCAAGCCGGCGCTGCCGATCATCAAGGTCAAGGCGGTCACCCATCGCCGCAGCCCGATCCTGCAGACGACCGTCGGCCCGGGCGAAGAGCACGTCAACATGGCCGGCATTCCGACCGAGGCGTCGATCCTCGACATGGTCGATCGCGCCATGCCCGGCAAGCTGCTCAACGTCTTCGCGCACTCCTCCGGCGGCGGCAAGCTGCTCGCCGTGATGCAGTTCAAGAAGAGCGCTCCGGTGGACGAGGGCCGCCAGCGCCAAGCCGCGCTGCTCGCCTTTTCGGCCTTCCCAGAACTCAAGCACGTCATCCTCGTCGATGAGGACGTCGACATCTTTGATACCGACGACGTGCTCTGGGCGATGCAGACCCGTCTCCAGGGCGATGTGGACGTCCTCACCATCCCCGGCGTGCGCTGCCATCCGCTCGATCCCTCACAGATCCCGGATTACAGCCCGTCGATTCGCGAAGTCGGCCAGTCGTGCAAGACGATATTCGACTGCACCGTCCCCTTCAGGCTTAAGGCGCACTTCGAGCGCTCGAACTTCAAGGAAGTGGACGTGAAGAAGTTCCTGCCGGACTTCGACGGAAAATAGAACAAGAGCACTGTCATGGAAAAGCGGCGCATCATCCTCGGCGTGTCCGGGGCGACGGGGTTCGTCTATGCGGTCAAGACACTTGAACTGCTGCGCGAACTTGACGTCGAAACGCATCTTGTCGTCTCGACGGCGGCGGAACGCACGCGGGTCCAGGAAACGGATCTGACGGCGAACGCCTTCCGCTCGATGGCCGACGTCGTCTATCCCATCGAGGATATCGGCGCGGCAATCGCCAGCGGCTCCTTCAAAAACCTCGGGATGCTGGTTGCGCCGTGCTCCATGCGGACGCTCGCGGTGGTCGCTTCGGGAGCCACCGACAATCTCCTGACGAGGGCGGCGGATGTCGCCCTCAAGGAACGTCGGCGCGTGGTGCTGATGGTCCGAGAGACGCCTCTGCATCTCGGGCATCTGCGCAACATGGCGACAGTGACGGAAATCGGCGCGATCGTTTATCCGCCGGTTCCCGCTCTGTATCAGCTGCCGGAGTCGATCGACGCGATCGTCACCCACTCCGTGGCGCGAGCGCTGGATCTCTTCGACCTGGACGTCAAGTCGCTGCCCCGCTGGACCGGCACAACCAGGAAACAACGGGCTGAGCCCAAACTAATCGGGACGAGAGGGGTCTTATGATCGGACCAATTGTCAATTCGGCGTCCACACTCGTGGGCGGCACTGTCGGCGGCCTTCTGGGCGACCGGCTGAGCGAGAAGTTTCGCACGCAACTGCCGCTGACCTTCGGCGCCGCGTCCATGGGCATGGGCGTGTCGATGATCGTCAAGATGCACATGCTTCCCGCGGTCATCGCGTCGCTGCTGTTCGGCGCGATCATCGGCGAGGCGCTGTCGCTGGAAAAGAACATCGGCCGTGGTGCTTCCAAGCTGCGGTTCATCCTAGACAAGATCGTGCCGCGCAAGGCGGATTCGACCTTGTCGCAGGACGAGTACCTCGACAAGTTCGTCGGCATCTTGGTGCTGTTCGTCGCGTCCGGCACCGGCATTTTCGGCTCGATGAACGAGGGCATCACCGGCGATCCGTCGATCCTGTTCGCCAAGTCGCTGCTCGATCTGCTGACCGCCGGCATCTTCGCAACCGCCCTCGGTGTGTCGGTCGCGTTCATCGCGATCCCGCAGATCATCGTCCAGCTGCTGTTGCTGTTCCTCGGGCAGTCGATCATGTCGATGACCACGCCCGAGATGATCGCAGACTTCTCCGGCCTGGGCGGCATCATCATGTTCGTCACCGGCTTCCGGATCTGTGGCATCAAGTCCTTCCCGGTGGCCAACCTGCTACCCGGCCTGTTGATCGTCATGCCGATCTCGAGCTTCTGGGTGACGACGCTGCTGCCCTGGATCCAGTCCATCAGCTAAGCCCACGAGCAACCAACAAAGGGCAACGGTCCCATGAAAGACACCGACAGGATCATTGCCTATATCGAAGAGAATCGCGTGCTGTCACTCAGTACGGTGCGCGGTTCGATCCCCTGGGCTACTAACTGCTTCTATGCCTTCGACGCCGACGCGATGGCGCTCCTGTTCCTGACCGAACTCTCAACGCGCCATGGCGGCGAACTGTGCGACAACGACGCCATAGCCGGCACCATCTCCTCGCAGGAGGCCTCGGTGGCCAAGCTGCGGGGCATCCAGTTTTCGGGCCATGCGCGACAGCTGGCCGGCGAGGCCCTCGAACGCGGCCGGCAGCTCTATGTCGGCCGTTTTCCAGTGGCGGCTCTACACCCCGCTCCGCTCTGGACCATCACACTGGACCTCGTGAAGTACACAAACAACACCGTCGGCTTCGGCACCAAGCTTTATTGGCGGCGGCAGGCCTAAGCCCCGCGCCGATCCGCTGACGAGACCGTGTACGCTTCGGACTGACACGTCATGCAACTCGACAACATAGAAGCAGCCGTCGCGGCGATCGCCGCTGGCGAACCGGTGGTCGTCGTCGACGACGCCGATCGCGAAAACGAAGGCGACCTGATCATGGCCGCATCCGCCGCGACGGCGGAAACGATGGGCTTCATCGTCCGCCACACCAGCGGCATCGTCTGCGTCCCGATGACCGCGGAACGGGCGCGCCGGCTGAACCTGCCGCCCATGGTCGCCACCAATCTGGACCCGATGCGGACCGCGTTCACGATATCGGTCGACTATAAAATTGGCATGACCACCGGCATTGCCGCCGACGAGCGGGCCAACACCGCACGTGCGCTGGCCAGCGGCAAAGCCCAAGCCAGCGATTTTCTGCGCCCGGGCCACGTCTTTCCGCTGATCGCCCGCGTCGGCGGGGTCCTGGCCCGGTCAGGCCACACCGAGGCCGCCACCGACCTGGCGCACCTAGCAGGATTGCCGTCGGTCGGCATCTTGGCCGAGATCGTGCATGACGATGGCAGCCTGCAGCGCTTGCCGGATCTGGCCGTCTTCACCAATCGGCACGGTCTCAAGATCATCTCCATCGAGGATCTCATTGCCTACCGGCTGCGGCGGGAATCCCTCTTGCGCTGCGTGAAGGAAGAGACGGTGGCCATCAGCGATCTGACCGGCCGCGCCCGAATCTATCAGACGCCGTTCGACCCGCTGCAGCATCTGGCCTTCACCTTCGGCGACATCTCCAGTGGTCGGGACATCCCCACCCACATCCATCGCGAGCGGCCGATCGCCGAACTCGTCGGCCAGATGACGGCCGCCCGGTCCTGGCTCGATGCAGCGAGCGCGCACATCAGAACGGCCGGGAAAGGCATACTGGTTTTCCTTCGGACGGCGCGGCTCGACGAACGGCCCTATCAGGAAAGCGTCCAGACAGGCTCCTACGACGTCGAGCAGCACGGCCGGGCCAGGGCACGGATGCAACGTTGGCGCGAGACCGGCCTGGGCGCTCAGATCCTGCGGGATCTCGGTGTACGGTCGATTGAGGCGCTCGGCGCGCCCGGCCCCTACACGGAACTGAGCGGCTACGGCATCGAAGTGACCGGCGTGGCAGCGTGAGCGGCGCTCACGGCAAGCGAACAAGGGACAGGGCCCGTGGATCATCAGACGACACATCCGGCACAGGCGGTGGCGGCCCACGGCCCCATCCGCCCCAATCGAGAAGAAGCGGAGGTGGCTGTGGCCACGCTGCTGCGCTGGATCGGCGAGGATCCCGCCCGCGAAGGGCTACGAGCCACGCCCGCCCGGGTTATCAAGAGCTTGGAAGAAACATTCTCGGGTTATCGGCAGGACGCGGCAGCGGATCTCGGGCGCACCTTCGAAAAGGTTGCCGGCTATGACGGCGATGTGCTGGTACGCGGCATCCACTTCTTCTCCCACTGCGAACATCACATGCTACCGATCATCGGCAGGGCGCACGTCGCCTATCGACCGGCCGGGCGCGTGGTCGGCTTGTCGAAAATCGTCCGCTGCGTGCACGTGTTCGCCCGTCGCCTGCAGACCCAGGAGGCGCTGACTGCCCAGATCGGGGCGACGCTCTACGAGACGCTGCGGCCGCGCGGCGTGGCGGTGGCGATCGAAGCTGAGCACCTGTGCATGGCGATGCGCGGCATCCGCCAGTCCGGCAGCGTCACGCAGACCAGGTCGTTCCACGGAGAGTTCAAGGACGATCCGGCCGCAGCAGCGCGGATTCTGTCGGAGATGCTCCGCCAGCACGGCGGCCTGGCCGCGCAAGCAAATTCAGGATCGGACGCGAGATGAGCGATCAACCGACGCCCCATGACATCGCGGCGCGCAAGGATGATCATCTAGCCATCGCCCTGGACGGCCGCCGTGGCGACGCCGGGTTCGATGCCCTTCGCTTCGAGCACTGCGCGCTGCCCGAGCTCGACATGGACGACATCGATCTCGGCACGACCTTCCTCGGTCGGCGGCTGGCTGCACCGCTGCTGATTGCGTCGATGACCGGCGGCACGGAGCAAGCAGGCGCGATCAACGCCAATCTAGCGAAGGCGGCGCAGCAACTGGGCATCGCGCTGGCCGTTGGATCGCAGCGCATCGCGTTGGAAGGACGCGGCTGCACCGGGCTCGACATGTCGCTGCGCTCGCTGGCGCCGGACATCCCGATCCTTGCCAACATCGGGGGCGCGCAGCTGGCTGCCGGCTACGGCCTCCGCGAGGCGCGCCAGGCGGTCGACATGATCGCAGCGGACGCCCTGATCGTCCACCTCAATCCGCTGCAGGAGGCTGTGCAGCCCGAAGGCGACCGGAACTGGCGCGGCGTCCTGGCGGGGATCGAGCGCTTGGCGCACACCCTCGAATGTCCGGTCGTGGTCAAGGAAGTCGGCGCCGGACTCTCTGCCGCCGTGGCGCGCAGGCTCGTCGATGCCGGGGTTCAGGCGATCGACGTCGCCGGCGCCGGCGGCACCAGCTGGGCCGCAATCGAAGCCCGGCGCATCGACGATCCGGCGGACCGCGAGACGGCGATGCTGTTCGCCGATTGGGGCATTCCAACGACGCGGGCCATCCTCGATGTCCGCGCCGCCTGCCCCGAGACCGTGGTGATCGGATCGGGCGGCATCCGCTCCGGCCGCGACGCGGCCATGGCGATACGCCTCGGCGCCGATCTCGTGGCTCAGGCCGCCGCGGCCGGACGCAAGGCTCGAACGTCGTCCGACGCCGTTGTCGAGCACTTCGGCACGATCATCCGGCAGCTGCGCATCGTCTGTTTTCTCACCAGCAGCCGAGACCTGTCGGCGCTGCGCCGGGCGAGGCTGCTACCGATCGACGCTGTTTCGGCCAGCATGTCACACGCCGGCGCGACCGTGGCCATGGCTGCTACTCGGCGAACAGCGAGGATGCATCCATCGCCATCGTCAACTCTTCCGGAAAGCTCGTCGTCGTGAGTTTGACGATCGAGGGAAAGAAGACGAGCGGCGCGTGCACGATCGAGATCACCCGGCAGGCCTTGAGGTTCTCGGCGATCACCTCGGAGCTGGGTAGGATCGCCACCGCATCGAGCCCGGATTCCAACCATTCCAGAATGACCTCGGGCTGCGAGATCGACATGATCACATGGGGATCCACGCCGCTTTTGCGAAAGTGCTCGAGCAGCACCTCGTAGGTACCTGGGCCGTTGGTGCGCCGTAGCATGATCAGCGGCAATTGGCCCAACTCGGGCACAGTGACGGATTCGCCGTCGAGCCCTGACATGCGGTTCGGCGTCACCGCGACCGCCTTGACGGGAGCGAAGTCGGTGCAATCGAACAGTGTGCCTTCGCGGGGCCTTTGGATCAGGCAGATGTCGACTATGCCGTCCAGAAGCAGCTGCTCCAGATGGCCGGAATCGGACACCGTCACCGAGATCTCGAGGGTCGGACTGGCGCGGTGCATCTCGAGCAGGAGACGGGAAAAGTGCCTCTGATAGAGATGCGTTAGCCCGACCCTGATCAACCGGTTCTTCTGCCGGCCGATCAAGACGGTCTCGTTGACCGCCTGCTCGACGTCGCGAAGAATATTGGTGGCCCGCTGGTAGAGGTAATAGCCCGCCGCGGTGGGCCGGATCTGCCGGCTGTCCCGCGACAGAAGCGGCACACCGATCTCTTCCTCGAGCTCCTGCAGCCGCTTGCTCAGGGGTGGCTGTGCGATGTGCAGCGCTTTCGCGGCTTTGGTGACGCTTCCGTTCTCAACAACGCTGCACAAATAACGGAGACGCCTCAGGTCCAACTTCCTGCCTCAACAACAAAGATGCTCGGTCATGATGAAGGCCCACCAAAACGGCGGACCTTCGATTGGTGTCCGCGGCGCCTATTGGCGGAAGGTGTCCGCGTTGACGAGATACGGACCGCAATGTCGCAACTGTTTCATCTTGTCACTTCCATCGGCGAGGCGGCCGCAATCCGCCTCGCCGGCGGGCGTTGCCGTGCCACCCGACCACTCGCACGGACCGGAGGGGCTCGGTCTTCCGCTTGCCGGAACCGGGCTGCCCAGCAGCATTGAAATACCGTTCGGTATAAATATACCAGATGGTACGATTTGCTAGATCCAGAGACGGGGACCAGCTATGTCGAAGCGCATATCCAGGGCAGAAAGCCGCGCCCAGACACGCCAGAAGCTCATTGAGGCGGCGAGCATGCTGTTCGCGCGCACCGGCTATGCCTCGAGCTCCGTTGACGCGATCGCCGAAGCGGCAGGGTTCACCAAGGGAGCTTTGTACGCGCACTTTCCTACAAAGGCGGCGATCTTCTTGGCTGTGTTTGACCAGATGGGTCGCAACGACGTCGAGGCGCTCGTCACCGAAATCCGACGGGCGAAGGATAGGCCTGCGGTGGAATCGCTGCTGATCGAGTGGGCCCATATGAGGTCGGCTGCCGGTCTGTGGCCGTTGACCATCCTTGAGTTCTCGCGGCTTTCTGAGAAAGACGGTGCCTCGCTGGAGGATTTGCGGGCCGTCCTGCGTCGGCACTGGCGGACGCTCGGCGAGGCCGCACTCACCCGAATTTCGGTCGACGTCGATGCGACGGTCTTCGGCGCGGCGCTGCACGAGATCGCCTATGCGCCGGCGATGACTTTCGTGCGTTATCCGACGGCAGCCGACCTCATGACCTTCTTCCTGTCCTCACTCCGGCGAAGATGACCGGCGCGCTGCAGCGCGGCCGGGTTTCATTTCGGTTCGCCTGGCATGCTCATGGTAGGTTGACGGGGCGATCGGCAACACCTTGCAGATCGGCTCGACCCCGTAGGCCCCGCGATGGTCGTCGATGAAGGCGATCATGACCGGTGTCGGCGGTCGAGCTCCGCCTGGGCAAAATACGCCGACGCCTTACGCAGAATCTCGTTCGCCTGCCGCAGCGCCCGGTTCTCGCGTTCGAGAGCCTTGAGCTTGGCCGCCATGTCCGTCGTCAGCCCGGACTTGCGGCCGCTGTCGACCTCGACCCATACCATCGTCGGAGGACCGCATAATCTGCGAAGATCATAGCGCTATAGCGTAGACGTGGTTCTCATCTTCATCCGGTGCGGCGTGCTGGGTGAGATATCGCGGCAGTCGAAGCTGGCGCAGGCCTGCGGGACGTGATGGACCAGATAGTCTCAGGGAGAACGCCGATCAACCGGATCGACGATCTCCTCGCCTCGAACTGGAAGTCTGCCGTCACCGCGGTGGTGGCCGCCTGACCGTCACGTGGCGCCGATCGGCATGGCAACCGTGTCGGCGTCGGTGGTGTCCGCATGCACCGCCTCGCGGATCAGCCGGTCCGTCGTCTCCTCGAAGTGCAGCCACAGATCCGCGTGCATGTCGGAGAACTGGCGCCACACCATCGTCTCGAAGAACTGCCGCGGCGCCCGCACCATGATCGTCGTCCGACGCTGTCGCGGATAGCGGTAGGGCCGGATGCCGTAACGCCGGCACAGCGCCACGAACAGGCGCACCGCCCATGGATCCGGCATCGAGAACTGCATCTCGACCGGCGGATCCCGCCGGCTGATCTCGGCGAGCTTGTCCTTCAGGCGCTCCAGCGCGGCCCCGGCGGCATCCCGTTCGCCCGCGGTGCCGGCGCCGAAATAAAGCGCCTCGACCTTCTGAAGCTTCTCGCGAAGCTGCTCTTCAATGCCCATGGCGCCGACCTCACTCTCCGTCGAGCGACCGCACCATCCCGACCGAGACCCGTCAATCCGCTGCCATATCTCTCCACAGCTTCCAACGTGCGTCAGCCGCAGCGGTTAGGTTCGGTCGAAGGACTCGTCGCAATCTGCGACAAAATGTCGCAGCCCCGATTCGGGCTTCAAATCAAGCTGCGCAACCCGACGTCGAATCGAAATAAAGCAAATAATATCAGTATCTTATAAAGACTGTTCGTGGCTCAGTCAGAGGCTGTGCCTTCGCCCGCAGACGGCGTTTCGCGGCCCTTTGGGGTTTCGGTGCGATGCAGTATTTATGGGCTGCGGAATGTCACTAAACGCCGCTTCACAGATCGTTCGTTTGTTTGCCGTGGCAAGTTCACGGAAGGGAAAGTTTTGCCTATGTGGCAATAAAGCAACAATCGTATAATTTATAGTTCTGCTCCTCATTTGGAAAAGATTTTCGATGCTTTAAATTCAAGCAGGAATTATAGTTGATATGGAAGGTAAAAGACTTGAATAAGCAATTATACTATAACTAGTACTATGACTATCATTAGATTTTTGGCGGATTTATATCCAAAAATTCTCTAACTTTTCTCATAACTGAGACTGTCTCGAGACTTCGAGATATGGCGCATCCGCTCGGACTCGGCCAACCCCTGCTGACGACAGAGGAATCGAACCACGACTGGCCTCTTATGGAAATCCATGAACAGCAGGTCGGTCTCATTATCGCAGCATGCGGAAGTTCCATCGCGGTTCGACTCAAACACCAGGGACACTCGGCGGTCATGACTTTTTGGATGGTGATAACCGTTGTCTCTACGAGCAGCATGGCTGCTGTAAGGATAAAGCCAAAAAGAAAAGGGTGATTAACCGACATGACGAGATCTGACGGACTTAAAACAGGCCGGTGAAAGAGCTTGCGGTGGCCTGCCCGAGGCGGATGAAACCGCCGATGACGAATGACGCGGCAAGAACGATTGCGATGGCACTCAGGGCGAAGGCGGCAAAGCCGCCAATGAGCTTGCCGAAGGCACCCTGGAAGGCAGCCTCTTGTTGAGCTTCCGAGCGATAGAAGCCGTCGACCTGATTTGCCGATAGGCGGGTGGTTTTCATCACTGCAACTCCCTGGGAGCCTGCCTTTTAAGTAGGCTTTCGACCGGATGAGTGAAAGACCCGGCCCAAAAGCCGGCCTTGTCGCGCCGGGCCGTCTCTTCGGCGACAAGGTAAGGCTGATGGACAGGGAGCCCGCCCGAGCGGGCGGCTGCAAAGGCCCAGCCGCTCACAATGAGGGCCGATCGTCATGGTGGCGGGGCCGCAGAGGTCGAGAGTGGCGCGGTCCCAAAGGTCTGCTTCGACGATCCGCCAGCGGCCGACGAGCCTGCAGCCAGCCGGGGCGCTCATGACGACACCGCCAGG
>NZ_JAZHFT010000071.1:0-12170 GCF_036541425.1 Consotaella aegiceratis | reverse complement strand
GTCGGGCTCCTTGTTGAAGAAGCCCGTCATGCTCTGCCCCTGCCGCACGACGCTCAATGCAGGCGCGACTTCGGCCTGTCTCCTCTAACCTCAACCGCGGGTGCCCTCCCGCGCAGCGGGTTCGTTCTTCGGCCCAAATCCGCTGCCCAAACCACCGCCGCCCGTCCTTCAAGCCTTGCCTGCCCCGCCGCCCCGCCGCATAAGGTCTTGCGCGGCCCAATCCCCGCGAATTCTGCGAAGGAGGCGCTTTCCGTGTCGTCGCTTCAGGCCACCTTGCGGCATCAGGCCATTCTCGAAGTATTGGGCGAGCGGGGGCAGGCGAGCGTTTCCGATCTGGCCGGGCGGCTCGACGTCTCGGCGGTCACCGTGCGCCAGGACCTGCGGGCGCTGGAGGCCGAGCGGCGTCTGGTGCGCACGCGCGGCGGCGCCTTGGCGCTGACCGATCCCGGCAAGGAACTGCCGCTGGAGGTCGCCTCCAAGACCCATGCCGGCGCCAAGCGGGCGATCGGCGCGGCCGCCGCCCGCCACGTGCACGACGGCCAGACGGTGATCATCGACGTCGGCTCGACCACCACGACGCTCGCCGAGCTCCTGCCCGGCAAGCGCAAGGGCCTCACGGTGGTGACCAACGGGCTCACCATCGCGCTGCTTCTGGAGCGCCATCCGGAGGCGACCGTGGTGGTGACCGGCGGCACGCTGCGGCCGCTCCAGCACGCTTTGGTGGCGCCGCTCGGCACGCTGCTGCTGGAGCGCGTCAACGCCGACATCGCCTTCATCGGCTGCAACGGCGTCGACCATCGCCGCGGCATCACCAATTCCAACATCGCCGAAGCCGAGATTAAGCAGGCGATGATCGCCGCCGCCCGCCGCACCGTCGTCCTCGCCGATCATTCCAAGCTCGGCACCGTGGCGACCGCCTTCGTCGCCGGCCTGGCGCAGGCCGACCTGCTGATCACCGACCGGGGTGCCGATCCGGCGATCGTCGACCGGCTGCGCGAGGCCGGGCTGGCGGTGGAGATCGCCGAAGACCCGGCAGCCGACGCATAAGCGTGCTTTCGAAAATTTTCTTTTTTCTTCTCTATCTTGCGATTGGCGGCAAAAGGGCCTAAATCTGCGGGCGAGGCAACAGGTGGAGTTCCTGCCATGGGCGACTCGGTTTTGGTGTGCGGCGGAGCCGGCTACATCGGCTCTCACATGACGCGGCTGTTGGCCGAGAACGGCTTCGACGTCACGGTTTTCGACAATCTGGTGAGCGGCCACCGCGAAGCGGTTCGAAACGCCCGCCTGGTCGAAGGAGACTTGGCCGACCGCGCCGCGCTGGACGCGCTCTTCGCCGAAAAGCGCTTTTCGGCGGTCTTTCACTTCGCCGCGCTGATCTCGGTTTCGGACTCGGTGTCCGACCCCGCCTCCTATTATCGCAACAACGTCGCGGGCACGCTGAACCTGCTCGAGGCCATGCGGGCGGCGGGCGTCGAGCGCTTCGTCTTCTCCTCCACCGCCGCGACCTACGGCAACCCGATCCGCACGCCGATCGACGAGGACCACCCGCTGGCGCCGCTCAACTCCTATGGCCGCACCAAGCGGATGATCGAGGAGGTGCTGGCCGACTACGCCACGGCCTACGGCCTGCGCTCGGTGTGCTTTCGCTATTTCAACGCGGCCGGCGCCCATCCGGACGGCACCATGGGCGAGGCGCACGATCCCGAAACGCATCTCATCCCCAACGTGCTCAGGGCGATCAAGGGCGACATCCCGGCGCTGCAGATTTTCGGCACGGACTACGACACGCCGGACGGCACCTGCGTGCGCGACTACATCCACATCCTCGACCTGTGCTCGGCGCATCTGGCGGCCCTCGGCTGGATGGACAAGGCGCCGGGCGCAGCGATCTTCAATCTGGGCAATGGCACCGGCTTCTCCAACCTGGAGGTCGTGAAGGCGGCGGAAGCGGTGACCGGCAAGCCGGTGCCGCACGGCTTCGGCGCCCGCCGCGTGGGCGATGCCGGCGTCCTCGTCGCCGACAGCCGGCGGGCCAGGGAAAGCCTCGACTGGTCCCCGCAATTCGCCGATCTCGCCACCATCGTCGAGACGGCGTGGCGCTGGGAACAGAACCGCGCCTATTGAGCGGCACCCGCCGGCTTCACCGGTATCCCGGCTTCATCGGTATCAATGACGAGCACCATCATGTCCGAGTTCGATCCGCGTGAGCACCCGCATCGCCGCTTCAACCCGCTGACCGGGGAGTGGGTGCTGGTCTCGCCGCACCGCGCCCGCCGGCCCTGGCAGGGCAGCCAGGAGAAGACGGCGCGCGAGGACAAGCCGTCCTACGATCCCGGCTGCTATCTCTGCCCAGGCAACACGCGCGTCACCGGAGACGTCAACCCGGCCTACAGCGACACCTTCGTCTTCACCAACGACTTCGCCGCCATGCAGCCCGACGTTCCGCTGGATGGCGGCAGCGAGGACGAACTGATGCGCCTCAGCCCCGTGAGAGGTACGGCGCGGGTGCTGTGCTATTCGCCGCGCCACGACCTGACGCTGGCGATGATGGACGATGCCGCCATCCGCAAGGTCGTCGATATGTGGGCCGAGCAGCTGACCGACCTCGGCCGGACCTATCGCTGGGTGCAGATCTTCGAGAACCGGGGCGCCGTCATGGGCAGCTCGATGCCGCATCCGCACGGCCAGATCTGGGCCGGCGACGCATTGCCCAACGAGCCAGCCAAGGAAGACGTCCGCCAGCGCGACTATTTCGCCCGGCATGGCCGCTCGCTTCTCGTCGACTATGCGGCTCGCGAGGCGGCCGAGGGCAGCCGCATCGTCGTCGAAAACGACGACTGGCTGGTGCTCGTGCCGTTCTGGGCGGTGTGGCCGTTCGAGACCCTGGTGCTGCCGCGCCGTCCCGTCCAGCGCATCACCGATCTGACCGAAGCCGAGCGCGACGGTCTCGCCGACATCCTGCGGCGCCTGACCATCCGCTACGACAATCTGTTCGAGATCGACTTTCCCTATTCCATGGGCTGGCACGGCGCGCCGACCGGCCCGGACGCGGGCGACGCGCCGCACTGGCAGCTGCACGCCCACTTCTATCCGCCGCTGCTGCGCTCGGCGACGGTGAAGAAGTTCCAGGTCGGCTACGAGATGCTGGCCGAAGCCCAGCGCGACCTGACGCCCGAGCAGGCCGCCGAACGCCTGCGCTCGCTGCCCGAGGTCCGCTTCGACCGCGGGTGAGCGGAAGCGCGTGATCGGCAGCGTGACCTGACCGCCGGTCCGCGCCGCCGAACCCGATGTCGGGACTTTGGCATTCGCGCGACGGTATCGGAGGCCGGGGCGGGGTCCGTCGGTCGCAGCGCGCCGGGCAATAGCCAATAGCCCCTAAGCTCGGACTTCTGCCCCGTCAGTGCGAAACCGGCTTGGCCGGACCGGGGACGGCGTCGCCGCCCAGCTTTGGCTTGCCCGCAGGATCGGGCCAGACCGCCGGAATGATGCCGTCCGAATGGCCGGGGGTTTGAGAGGCCCCGGCCTCGGCATAGCCGCAACCCGCGCTTCTCCAGAACATCAGCGGTGCCGCCCAGCTCGCGACATGGCCGGCGACGGGACCGAGAGCGGATAGGTGGGGCTTGGACGTGGGGCTCATGGCAGCAGTTCCGAAGGCGGATACGTTACGGCAACGCACGCGTGCACCCAAGGGGTCGCCGGATCATGCACGCCAAGTTAGCGCAGTCGTGCGCCGCGGCCTTTGACCTTCGTCAACTGCCCCTCGTGTCGCAGCCTGCTGGCGATGCCGGAACGGCGGGCTCTCGCCTCTGCCGACGATCAAATGCCGATTTCGCTCTGCAGGGTCGAAGTAGCCGGATCGTCCGTCTGTGATGCCGGCTCGGTCGCCGTTTCGTAGCGGCGAGTGGCAACTGACCGGGCGATGTGCGCGCCGAGGTCGTGCATCAGCGTTTCGTTCGTCAGGCCGTGCTGCGGCAAGGCTGCGGCGACACTCCCCATGGCTTCCGCGCGGCATCGTTGGCTGCCGCCGGCGGTGCGATAGAAGAGATTATTGATGCGGGCCAACTCGTTGCGATCCTCGTCGACCACGAGGGTCACCGCCGTGGTGGCGTCGAAGCGCCCGCCGCGTTGGCGCCAGTGCTGCGACAGGCCACCCACCTTGCGGCCGCCAAGCGACATGTCGAAACGGCCTGGGCAGAAGGCCTCTGGCTGAATGCCGGTGGTCGCGCGAAGGCCGAAGGCGGCCAGGCCGTCGTTGAGGCGGTCCACCAACTCCATATAGAGGGCTTCGGTCGTCATCCCCGGCCGAACCGTGCGGGCGAGGGCGACCTGCAAGGTGCCCGGCGATACCGGACAGGCCGCGCCGCCGCTACGACGAATGAGCACCGGCCAGCCCTCCTGGCGCAGGGTCTCGGTCGCCTGGGCGAACCGCGGCAGCCGGGTGTCCAGCCGTCCGACGATCAGAGCGCGCGGCGCGCGCCAAAGCAGAAGCGCCGGCCGATCCTCGGAGACGATGGCCTCGGCGAGGTGTTCCTGGCGATGCAGGCCGAGATCGGCCGTCGTGAAGTCTTCGATCAGTCCCGGTAGGCCGGCCTGATGCTGCGGCATGGATAGGTCCTTGAATGGTCGAATGCCTGTCGCGGTCGTGAATCGATCGGCCCGACTCGGTCCGCTCATCTACTACTATGGCAGCCTTATCACGAGAAAAGCCACATCATTGATTTGAATAGGAAAATGGTCAGGAGGCGGATGCTGTGAAAGAACTGTCGGACAGAATGCGGGTCCGGCAGCCGACGCAGGACACACTGTCAACGCTTTGGAACCTTCGTAAACTCTGAAAAGCGTCCCAATTAAGACTTCTGCGAGGATCGAATGCCGCTGCGAGCGGCGTTTGCTTCGAACGAGGTTTGCCGTGCCCGCACTGTCCTTCCAGCATCGCTTCGAACTGGCCAGCGCGGCCTCGCGGCCACCGCTGCTCCTCCTGCACGGGACCGGCGGCGACGAGACCGACCTGATCCCGCTCGGTCGCACGGTGTCGACGGGCGCGGCTTTGCTCTCGCCTCGCGGTCCTGTGCTGGAGGCGGGCATGCCGCGCTTCTTTCGCCGTCTGGCGGAAGGCGTCTTCGACGAGGACGATGTGCGGAAGAGAGCCGGTGATCTCGCCGATTTCATCGCCGAGGCTCGTTCTGCCTACCGTTTGGAGGCGCCGATCGCACTCGGCTTTTCCAACGGTGCCAATATCGCGGCGGCGCTCTTGTTGCTGCGACCAGACGCGTTGTCCGGCGCGGTCTTGCTGCGGCCTATGGTGCCGCTGCAGGCGCCGCCCGCGGTCGACCTCTCCGGCAAGCCGGTTCTGATGCTGTCCGGTACCGCCGATCCGATCGTGCCGCCGGACGATCCGGCGCGCCTCGCCGCTTTTCTGAGACGGGCTGGGGCCGACGTGCGGCATGAATTTTGTCCCGCTGGCCACGGCCTGTCGCAGGCTGAAATTCCTCTCATCCGCGACTGGTTGGGTGAACGATGACCCGCCGTCTTCGCGGGCACGCTTCGCCCAGACCGTTCGTTCCCGAAACTCTGACGGGGGATCCCGCCATGCAACTGACCGGCATTCATCATCTCACCGCGATCACCGCCGATGCGCCGCGCAATCTCGCCTTCTACACCGACACGCTGGGGCTGCGCCTGGTGAAGAAGACAGTCAATCAGGACGACGTCTCGGCCTATCACCTGTTCTACGCGGACGGCCTGGCCTCGCCGGGCAGCGATCTCACCTTCTTCGATTGGCCCGCGGCGCGCGAGCGGCGCGGCACTCATTCGATTGTCCGCACGGCGCTCCGGGTCTCCGGCCAGGCGACGCTGCAATGGTGGCAGACACGGCTGGAGCGGGCCGGCGTGGCGCACCAGGGCATCGTATTGCGCGATGGCCGTCTGGTGCTCGACTTCGAGGATTTCGAGGGGCAGCGCCTGACCTTGATCGACGACGGCGGAGCGGGCGAGGCCCATCCGTGGGAGAAGAGCCCGGTGCCCACAGCCCATCAGATTCGCGGTCTCGGCCCGATCACCATCAGCGTCCCGGCGCTCGCGCCGACCGCCGAGGTGCTGACCCGTCTGATGAACATGAGCGAGACGCGGGTCTATCGCATGGCGGACGACGCCGACGTCGTGGTTCATGTCTTCGAGATGGGCGAGGGTGGGCCGGCGGCCGAATTGCATGTCGCGGTCGAGCCCGAGCTGCCGGCGGCTCAGCAGGGAGCGGGCGCCGTCCATCACGTCGCCTTCCGCATCCCGGACGAGGACTACGAGGCCTGGGCGGCGCGGTTGGACGAAGTGCGGCTGCCATCGAGCGGTCCGGTCGATCGATTCTACTTCCGCAGCCTCTATTTCCGCGAGCCGAATGGCATCCTTTTCGAGATCGCGACGGACGGACCGGGCTTCGCCACCGACGAACCGCTGGAGGCTCTGGGTGAACGTCTGGCGTTGCCGCCGTTCCTGGAGCCGCGGCGGGCCGAGATCGAGGCCGGACTGAAGCCGCTCTGACTTACGGGCCGCATCCGTTTTGCCAGGAACCGAGGCCTCGGCCCCCGTGTTCCGGTCAGACCTCATGCAAAGCGAAAGGATGCGTCATGCGATCGAAGCTCCTTCACGAGGATGCCGGACAGCGGACCTTCGTCGTGGTGCTCGAGACGGGCGACGAAGTGATGGAGAGCCTGCAGAGGGTGGCCGAGACGGAGAATCTCTCGGCCGCCCAGATCACCGCGATCGGGGCGTTCAGCGATGCGGTGCTCGCCTATTTCGACTGGGAGACGAAGGAATACGGGCACATTCCCGTCGAGGAGCAGGTGGAAGTCGCCTCGCTTGTCGGCGATATCGCTCTGGCCGACGGCAAGCCCGCTCTTCACGTCCATCTGGTGCTTGGCCGGCGGGACGGGAGTGCGCTCGCCGGCCATCTCGAAAAGGCGCATGTCCGCCCGACGCTGGAGGTGGTGATCACCGAGTCGCCCGCGCATCTGCGCAAACAGAAGGATCCGGAGACCGGCTTGGCGCTCATCAGGCCGTAGCCCGAGGAGGCGGATGCCGTTATGGACCCAAGCCTCGGTCGGTTTCGACGCTCGACAGGGGCGCTCAGGCCTTGCGTGGATCGTTGCAGGATGCTTTCTGACGGCCTGTCGATTGCGGTCGTCGAAGACGGGCCGAACGAACCACAGCAAGAGGACCTTCCGCATGATCCTGAGGCGTACCTTGCTCGCGGCGATCGCCGCGACGGCCGCTTTGCCGTTTCTGACCGCCCCGACCCTGGCCGCCGATCCGATCAAGCTCGGCGAGATCAACAGCTATACGGGTCTGCCTGCGTTCACGGTGCCCTACAAGAAGGGCTGGCAGCTGGCGCTCGACCAGATCAACGCAGCCGGTGGTATCGACGGTCGCCCGCTCGAGGTGATCAGCCGCGACGACAATGGCCAGCCGGCCGACGCCATCCGCGTCGCCGAGGAGCTGGTCGCCAGCGATCGCGTGGCGATGATCTGGGGGGGATATTTCTCCAATATCGGGCTCGCGCTCTCCGATTTCGCCAAGCAGCGCAAGGTGCTCTACCTCGCGACCGAGCCGCTGACCGACGCGCTGGTCTGGTCGCAGGGCAATCGCTACACGTGGCGGCTGCGGCCCTCTACCTTCATGCAGGCGGCAATGCTCGCCGAGGAGGCCGCCAAGCTCGACGCCACACGCTGGGCGACGATCGCGCCGAACTACGCGTACGGCCAGGATGCGGTCGCGGCCTTCAAGTCCGAACTCAAGCGGCTGAAGCCGGAAGTCGAGTTCGTCGAGGAGCAATGGCCGACCCAGGGCAAGATCGACGCCGGCTCCACCGTGCGGGCGCTGGAGGCGGCGAAGCCCGATGCGATCTACAACGTCACCTTTGCCGGCGATCTCGCCAAGTTCGTGCGCGAGGGCGACATTCGCGGCCTGTTTGACGGACGCGACGTGGTCAGCCTGCTGTCGGGCGAGCCGGACTATCTGGAGCCGCTCGGCGGCGAGGCGCCGGAGGGCTGGATCGTCACCGGCTATCCCTGGTACGGCATCGACACGCCCGAGCATCAGGCCTTTCTGAAGGCCTATGAGGACAAGTACGGCGAGCACCCGATGACCGGCTCCTTGGTCGGCTACAACGCCATGCAGTCGATCGCTGCGGCCTTGAAGAAGGCGGGATCGGCCGATCCCGACGATCTGCTGGCGGCGATGGAGAACCTGGAGGTCGACGCGCCGTCGGGCACCTTCCACTTCCGCGCCGCCGATCATCAGGCGACCATGGGCGCCTGGGTCGGCAAGACGGCGCTGAAGGACGGCGGCGGCGTCATGGTCGACTGGCACTATGCCGACGGCGCCGATTATCTGCCTTCACCGGAAGAGGCCGCGGCCATGCGCCCGGCGGAGTAGGGGCGGGGCTATGGGCCGCGCGATCGGCGGCGCGGTCTGTTCGCCGCCCTCAGCGCTTTCCGCGACACGTCATCCCGGCTCAAGGTCGGGATGACGAGGGAAGGGCCAACATTTATGCTCATCGTCATCGTCCCTCAGACCGTCTGACGTAAACCACTCCCGATCTCGCCATCACAGGAGACATCTGCCGATGGGCTTTGCCTTCGCCCAGTTGCTGACCGGGCTCGCAAACGCCTCCTCGCTGTTCTTGGTCGCGTCTGGCCTGTCGATCATCTTCGGGGTGACGCGGGTGGTGAATTTCGCACATGGCTCGCTCACCATGCTGGGCGCCTATCTGACCTATTCGCTGGTCACGCACCTGCCGTCCGGCGTCTTCGGTTTCTGGGGCTCGATGCTGCTGGCGCCGCTCGCCGTGGCGCTGATCGGCGGCGTCGTCGAGGTGCTGGTCCTGCGTCGCATCTACCGGGCGCCAGAACTCTTCCAATTGGTCGCGACCTTCGGCATCGTGCTGATCGTCGCCGACGCCACTTTGGCGATTTGGGGCGCGGAGGATCTGCTCGCCCCACGCGCGCCCGGCCTCGGCCATGCCGTGCGCATCCTCGGCGAGCCGGTGCCGCAATACGACCTCCTGCTGATCGCCGTCGGGCCGCTGGTGCTGGGGCTGATCTGGCTCGTCCTGCATCGCACTCGCTGGGGCCTGTTGGTGCGCGCCGCCACCGCCGATCGCGAGATGGTGGGGGCGCTCGGCGTCGACGAGGCGCGCCTGTTCACCGGCGTCTTCATGCTCGGCTCGTTTCTGGCGGGCCTGGGCGGTGCGTTGCAGACGCCGCGCGAAGTCGTCAGCCTGTCGATGGATCTCGGCGTCATCGCCGAGGCTTTCGTCGTCGTAGTGATCGGCGGCATGGGCAGCGTCACCGGCGCCTTCGTGGCCGCGGTGATCATCGGCGTGCTCAACGCCTTCGGCATCCTGGTGCTGCCGACGATTGCCATGGTTCTGCCCTTTTTGGTGATGGCGGTGGTCCTGGTGATCCGCCCGCACGGCCTGTTCGGCCGGCCCGAGATGGAGGCCGGCACGCAGACGGCGCCCGAAGCGCCGCTGCAGCCGCTCGGTCGACCGGCGCGCCTGCTCCTGCTCGTCGGTCTTGCTCTCCTGGCCCTATCGCCGCTGGTTCTGCCGACCTACGGACTGGTGCTGGGCGTCGACTTCTTGATCGCGGCGCTGTTCGCCGCCAGCCTGCATCTGATGATGGGCGTCGGCGGCATGATTTCGTTCGGCCACGCCGCCTATTTCGGCCTCGGTGCTTATGGCGCGGCGCTCGCCTCGGCGCGCCTCGGCCTGCCGATGCTCCCCTCGATGCTCGTCGGCGTCGGCACCGGCTTCCTCGGCGCGCTTCTCTTCGGCTGGCTCTGCGTGCGGCTGTCGGGCGTCTATCTCGCCATGCTGACGCTGGCCGCCGCACAGATCGTCTGGTCTGCGGCGATGCAGTGGCGCGGCCTGACCGGCGGCGACGACGGCATCCTGAGCGTCTGGCCCGACGCCTTCGCCAGCTCCCGCACCGCCTATTTCCTTCTCACCCTTGCGGTGGCGACCGGCGCCTTGGCGCTGATCCGGCGCATCGCCCATTCGCCCTTCGGCTACGCGCTGCGGGCGACGCGCGATTCCGCGCTGCGCGCAGAGGCGATCGGGCTAAATGTCACTCGCCACCGCTGGGCCGCCTTCACTCTCGCCGGCAGCTTCGCGGCGCTCGCCGGCGCGCTCTTCGTTTTCGCCAAGGGCAGCGTCTTTCCCAACGAACTGGCGATCTCGCGCTCGGTGGATGCGCTCGTCATGGTGCTCCTCGGCGGCATCCAGGCGCTGTCCGGGCCGATCCTGGGCGCCACCGTCTTCACGGTGATCGAGGACTGGATCAGCCGCTTCGACTATTGGCGTTTCATCTTCGGCCTGATCATCCTCCTCGTCGTGGTCGCCGCGCCGGACGGCATCGCCGGCGGGCTGAAACGGCTCGCCCTATGGACCGGCCTTGCCAGAAGGCGGGCAGGCCGATGACCGCGCCGCTTTCAGTCCGCAACCTCACCAAGCGCTTCGATGCCCTCGTCGCGGTCGACGACGTGTCGTTCGACCTTCGCGAGGGCGAGGTCCTGGCGCTGATCGGGCCGAACGGCGCGGGCAAGAGCACCTGCTTCAACATGCTGAACGGCCAACTCCGCCCGACCGCCGGCTCGATCAAGCTTTTGGGCCGCGAGATCGCCGGCCTGCCGCCGCGCAAGATTGCGCGGCTCGGCGTCGGGCGCACCTTCCAGATCACCGCGACCTTCGCCTCCATGACGGTGCGCGAGAACGTGCAGATGGCGCTGATCGCGCAGCGTCGCCGCGCCTTCGATCCGTGGTCTCGCGCCAACCGTTTCCAGACCGAGGAGGCCGATCGGCTTCTCGCCCTGGTGGCACTTTCCGACGAAGCGGAGCGTCCATGCGCCGAACTCGCTTATGGTGACCTGAAGCGCCTGGAGCTCGCCGTGGCGCTGGCCGGCAGCCCGCGCCTGCTGCTGATGGACGAGCCGACGGCGGGCATGGCGCCCGCCGAACGCCATGCTCTGATGGAACTGGTGGCGAGGATCGTCCGCGAGCGGGCGATCAGCGTGCTCTTCACCGAGCACGACATGGACGTGGTCTTCGCCTTCGCGCAGCGGCTCCTGGTGCTCGATCGCGGTCGGCTGATCGCCGAAGGCACCCCGAAGGAGATCCGCGAGAACGCAGAGGTCCGCGCGGTCTATCTCGGCGGCGCTCCGGTCGCGCCCGCGTCGGCCGAGGCGCCCGCCGATGCTTGAGGTCGAGGCCATCGACGCCTTCTATGGCGAGGCGCATATCCTGCATTCCCTCTCGCTTCATCTCGGTCCGGGCGAGGTGCTGGCGCTCGTCGGGCGCAACGGAGCGGGCAAGTCGACCACGCTGAAGGCGATCATGGGGCTGGTACCGCCGCGCCGCGGCCGGATCGTCTTCGAGGGCAAACCCATCACTGGCCTGCCGCCGCACAGGATCGCCCGGCTCGGCATCGGCTACGTGCCGGAGGACCGCCGCGTCTTCCGCGATCTGACGGTGGCCGAAAACCTGGAGGTCGGCCGCCGCCCGCCGGCCGACGGCCGGCGGGCCTGGACTCCGGACCGCCTCTTCGAGCTCTTTCCGAACCTCGCCGAACGGCGACGCCATCGCGGCGCGGAGATGAGCGGCGGCGAGCAGCAGATGCTGTCGATCGCCCGCACGCTGATGGGCAACCCGCGCTGCCTCCTGCTCGACGAGCCCTCGGAGGGGATAGCCCCGGTCATCGTCGAAGACCTCGCGCGCGCCATCGTCGAGCTGAAAGGCGAGGGCCTGTCGATCCTGCTCTCCGAACAGAACCTCGCCTTCGCCGCCGCCATCGCCGACTGCGCGGCCGTCATCGAAAAGGGCGAAATCCGCTACGAGGGTGCGTTCTCCGCCTTCATGGCCGACCCGACCATTCGCGAGCGCTATCTGGCGGTGTGAAGGGGGCGTGCCGTGTCAGGGCGGCACCGGGCCGGAGAACGAACCGGCATTCGAAGGTGTCGGCTTACCATCCGAGAATGCATCGCCCTGGTCGTTATACCGCTGAGCGGATGATCTGACTCTGGCGTGATTTGCGTGGCTTCGGCGACCGTGATTCCTTCGTACTAGATGCGACGAGGGAGATGCGGATGGCGTTGGAGATCAGCGACAGATATTCGGCAGG
>NZ_JAZHFT010000070.1:0-12529 GCF_036541425.1 Consotaella aegiceratis | reverse complement strand
CCTGCCGAATATCTGTCGCTGATCTCCAACGCCATCCGCATCTCCCTCGTCGCATCTAGTACGAAGGAATCACGGTCGCCGAAGCCACGCAAATCACGCCAGAGTCAGATCATCCGCTCAGCGGTATAATAGCAATGCGAATCGATTCACCATATTTAGCTATACCAATACCGGTTATTACCAACATAAGCGAGACGATAAGATAGCCCGTGAGCTCTGCCATGCCAAACAATACCAAATACACTGTGGAAAGGACGGGGGTCAGAAAACTCACAACACCCACCAATTGAGTATTACCGTGCTTCATACTGAAATCCCACATAGCGTAGCAGCACGTAAAGAAAATTGCTGCCACGCCAGCGATCAACAGGCTTTGAGCTGGTGCTGAGGGAGCACGTTGAACAAAAAACCAAATTGAGCCGTTTATTATAGAACTCAGGAAAAAGACCACTCCCAAAAAGTTACTACTTTGGTAGGGATATCGGGCGGAAATCGCCGAAAAGATACTCCATGACAGAGCAGAAACAATCGCCCATATATGGCCAGGAGCTAGTTGGAACGAGCCAAAACCTAAACCCCGACCCATCAATAAGGCTACTATACCTGCTAAGCCCACAACCCCAGCAACGAGATGATACCATTGGAACTTTTGCCCCAACGAGACAGTCGTAAAAATGATCACTAGTAGAGGCCACGTATATACAAGCAACGTTGCTTCGAGGGGAGGAGCTTGCTGGAGGGCCGCCACCCACGTCAAGTTGTGTACGCCAATACCAATAAGGCCCAGCCCATAAAACCATACCGGAACTCCCTTCAATTCAGGAAGTGGATTCTGACGTAACCTGAGCCATGTCAAAAGGAATACTGTCGCGCCAATGCCATCTCCAAGCGCGACATAAAGAAACGGATCTATTCCCACGGCATACGTTACGACCGGCGCTGCCAATGACCAAACCAAGACTGTTGCCATGCCAGCGGCACTGCCGAACGCAGTGCTGGCGGTAGATTTATATCGAAATATCCGTTTCATCTTATTCCCCTGGCTGCAGCGCGCTCGAATACGTAAAATACAGTCGATTTGTACGTCGATCTCGTCAATCAAAACGCCGCTGACGCGTTTGCCCGACGCATTCGAAAGAGCTAGATTCAGCATAAGCAAGATCGACTTGAGAGCCCCTTCCTTTCATAGTACGAGGGCGGGGCAGTTCTAGAACCAAGCCTCATGGTCGGTTCCATAACCCAATTGGATCGATACAGTGCGACACATTTGGCTCTCGATCAGAGGAACGATTTGCTCCGACCGACCCCTCCAAGCTCCCTTTCTTGGCGGCGTACTTGCATTCATCAGGCGGGTCTGGGCTGGAACGAAACGGGGCACCGATAGCCAGTCACATAAGTCCGCGATCATAGCAGCCCGTTTCTCGGGCGCCGCCATCATATCCTCATATCGAGCCACGAATGGGTCCTCATCGTTTGTTTCGCACCAGTTCAGTACGGCTTCCTGCGCGCTTCTCCACTGCCATTCACACAATTCTGGAAGCGATGCATCTCGGTAATTCTCCCAGCCTGGAGCAAGATCAAGCTTCCACCACTGTTCTCGCCATGTAGCGAGGTCGGAATACCCTTTGATAGACAGGCCGCCGACGCGAAAACTTTGATACTTTCTGGAAAGCCAAGCGTTCATTAATCCATTGATAGAAGCAGCAGGATTCCGCCTGAGGTGCAACACCCGAAGATTCGCGTTGGGGAAGAGTGCTCTATAGAAATCCAAGCGGTAAACATCACCGGCACTCTTAATCACTAGCGGCTTACTGCCCACTTCTTCGATGGTCGCACGCCTCCAGGGAGCAAAGTTCAGGAAGGGAGGGCTCTCCAAAACATACGTAAAAGGATAGCAGATATCCGATGCCTGGTCCGGCTCTTGGCCGAAGTCGTGAAACAGAGGGTCAAGAGGCATGATGCTTGCCAACTGACCCAGCAACTTTCGAGAGAAACTAACGTCATCGAACGCGTCCGTTGCTGAGTTTGCTTCGTCAATAGCATTCCCTACCAATTCGTCAGCGCCATTGAAATCAAGCTGCGGCCATTGCATTGGCAATCGCCTTAGAATGTCCTGCGCAAACCGATCTGGATCATCGATCCGATCCAAGGGGTAGCCCACCTCAAGAGAAAGATCGCGTCTAAACGCCATGTCGGCTCTTGCGGCATCTGTTGCGGCGAGAGCCTCGGACGCGGGTATCGGACTCTGCGGGGTTAGTCTGTGTTTTCTCAAGAAAGTCGTCAGTTCGCCGCGGAAGTGGACGAAATCTTCAGATTGTTTTAGCTGTTCCACGAGCCAGCTCGAACCAGATCTGGCAGACATTGCTACTATGACAACGACCCTCGCCTCCTGGGTCACGTCAAATTCAAGGGAATTAGTCATTCGTCACCCCCATTTTATCAAGGACGGAATCGGCCGCTAAGTTTGAATAGACGTGATGGCACGGTCGATCGCGGCAAGTGCACGTCGGTGACTTGAAATAAAGCCTTCAATGCGATCCTCGATCTCTAGTAGTGCCATTGCCAATGAAAGCCCTCCATGAGCTCCATGCGCGCCAAACAGCCGGAACGCAGTCCATTGAGCTGCAATGCTATCTACCCGGCGGGCTGCCTCTAGCAAAAAGGGGGATCGAAGCACCATGCCGGATTGTTTGAGAAATTCGGCATGGAGTGCAGTTTGTGCCTGATGCGCCCATCCGACAGTATAGATTTCGGCCAGCGACAGCTTGGCGGACTCATCACTTTCGCCTGGGTTGGAAACCAAGTCGCGAAGATAGGCTTCAAGTCCGGAGATTCCTATAAGCTGGCCAGTAGTGCTCACTGTGGAGAGATCGGCCAAATTCCGTTGCAGTATCGAGATTAGGCGTTCGGTATCGATCGCCGGAACAGCCCGAAATTTCTCAACATCGATCCATCGGAATTCAATTCGTGAGCCGGCAAAGAAGAAGTCGCGCAACCCCGGACGCACCTCATTGTCCGAGCCCACTGCTGCCCGCAATTGCTCACGGCTAATGGCGCCGTGGTAAAGAGGCGGTGTTGGCTCCATAATGCGAAAGGTATTGTTATCCCTGTCGTACCCGGTGACCAGAACCAAGTGTGCTGCGTGTACGTCCCGGAAAGCGGGCCGGTTTGGCATAAAAAAATTATCTTCCACGACTAGAGCCGGGCGACCGTCGTCTAGAGAGTGGCAGACGCCTTCGAGGAGTTCATCACTGCTAGCCGCTAGGCGCCAGCGAGCTCTGAGGGCATGAAATGGAGCCAAGGCTTGGCCAAGCTGTTCCGTGTTGCGGGATGGGTAGTAGAATTCCTCGCTAGAGACCTTTTGGCGATCGTGAAAAAAACACCAGCGCGCGCCGAGCACCGCAATCGGTTCCTGCCCACAATGTAGCAATACCATCGCTATGCAGTCGTGCAGACAGCTTACACTCTCGTGGAACCAGTATTTCATGCCGGAAAGCTCAACTGTCATCGGAGCACTCCTCCGATATCAAGCAAGTGATCGCAAAGAGGTGGAGGGCTACGTTTGTCGGCAGACGTAGCGCGCGGAGACTAGCCTCTCTGGTGACGGGAATCCGTTGCCGCCATATCCCCGGCTCAATACGCTCCTGTCGGTGGTGGGGAAAATTAATGGCCGAGAACCTGATGGCTTCCCGTTCACCGTTCCGGGCCTTGGCGCCTGGCCAAAAGTCGGAAACACAAAATGGAACGAAATCGACAGTTCCCTCCACGAAGTGAAGTGCAGCCTCATCTTCAACGCGTCGCTCGGCGCTACAGAGCATGTAAATCCAGTCGTAGCGGGCCTCAGGCAGTTCTATGAATTGCGCTGCACAACGGACATTGTCCGGTACTCCTCCATCACCACGCGGAAAGAGAAAGTGCATTCCATCCACGTTAATTTCATCGTGCAATAGATGCGCCTCTTCCAGCGGGTAAGAATTTCGCCAGATGTTAAGTCTCCCAGCGCTAAGATTACTCAGACCGGCCATGGATACGTTGTTTCGATACTCGTCGAGCGGGATTGGAACCATGCGGCGGGACCTGGGTGAATTGGGGTCGGCCCACGGGTTGGGAAAGCGGAGTGTCTGGTAATAGCTATGCAAGGCCTGCCTCCCAACCCATTCCATCTCGAAGTTCGCCGGTGTGCATCTGTCGGGCTGCACGGACGATACCAGCTGATGAAATACCGCACTCCGCGAGAAGGCTTTCCTCGTCGCCAACGTGTGACGGAATAGTATTGGCGACACCAATCCGAAAAACCGCGCAGGGAGAAAAGGTAGTGACAACTTCAGCTACCGCGCTCCCGAGTCCACCGGCGGTCGAATGCTCTTCAACCGTAATTATTCCTCGCGTCTCGCGGGCCGCTTCTATCACTGCCCTTCGATCGATGGGCTTAATCGTTGGCATGTTGATTACGCGGAGCGCTATCTCATCCTTGAGGCAATCAGCGGCCTGCAGGGCGCCAGCGACCGCGTAAGGCCCTGCCGCTATGACGGTCAGATCCTGTCCTCTCCTCATCAACTGAGACTGGCCGATGCGAAATTCGTACTGCGCACGTTGCAGGATCCGCGTCGGCTTCCTGCCAAGGCGAATGTAAACGGGGTGTTGGAGAGAGAGTGCAGCGCATAGTGCAAGTTCTGCCTCATAGGCATCGCAGGGCGCTATGACGGTCATGTTAGGGAGGCTTCGCAGTATCGCGAAATCCTCGAGACAGAAATGGCTCGGACCGTAGTGGCCCGCCGAGAAACCACCGTGTGTGGCAACGATGACAACAGGCAGGTCGTGGAGGGCGATATCCAGCTTCATCTGCTCGCAGGCTCTGCCAGCAGCAAACGTAGCCATGGTGTGCGTAACCGGCCTACAACCACCGCGGGCCAGCCCCGCTGCGATCGAAAGCATGTTGGCTTCAGCGATACCGATATCGAGATACTGACCGGGCAAAACTGCCCCGAAGCCTGCCTTCAAACCGCCCATATCCGAATCGAGGCATAGGAGACGAGAATCGTCATGAGCACGGCGGATCAATGCGGCTCGGCAAGTGTCCCTTGCCGAGATGAGCGCTCCGTCATCTGCACAGTTAGCGCTTGTGGCGTCGGCCGGCATGGGCTGTGTCCTCCTAGAATTCTCAGAGTTGCCGGGAAGCCTTCAATGCGGCTATGGCGCGCTGATAAGCTTTCTCGGAAAGAACTACTGAATGGCTCCTTTTATCGTTTTCCATGAATGGGATACCCTTTGCCTTCACTGTTCTTGCAATGACTAGATGAGGAACGCCCACGGGATGGCGCGATGGCGATAGCACTGTGAGGAGTTCCGCGACGCTGTGTCCGTCACATTCGATGACATCCCATCCGAAACTTTTCCAGCGTTGCGCCAAGTTGTCGTCACCGAGCCAGCTCTCGACGGAACCATTGATTTGAAGGCCATTGCGATCGATGATCGCAGTCAATGCCCCAAGATCAAATCGTCCTGCCGATCCGGCAGCCTCCCAAATGGTGCCCTCTTGCAATTCGCCGTCCCCCATCAGAACAAAGGTCCGATTGGGTTTTCCGAGGTGTCGCGCGGCAAGCGCCAACCCTATCCCCAGCGATAGACCGTGGCCCAAGGAACCGGTGGAAAATTCAACTCCTGGAAGATTGTGCGAGGGGTGACCGCCGAGTCTACTGCCATTTTGAGCGTATTGCCCCAGTTCGGCCTCCGGAATAAAACCTCGCTTCATGAGTGCGGCATAATAAGCGGCAGCTATGTGACCCTTGCTCAGCACGAAGTAGTCACGGTCGGGCCATTCCGGATTGCTGGGGTCGAGTCGGAGGACCGTCCCGAACAGGACCGAGAGGATTTCGGCGGCGGATAAAGCTCCTCCGAGATGTGCCCCCTCGGGCTGATGTGCCATTTCCACCACCAGCCGTCGGATCTCGTAGGCGCCGTCCATAAGGGTCAGAATATCCGGGTGGACGTCAATTGCGCTCATTGCAATATCCCGCTCTGCCATGGTGGCGTGAAAGACATGGTGGCAGCGATCTTGCTAATCTGCTCACGATGGTGCCAGAACACCTTCTCGAAAGCGTCGGCATAGGCAGTCATGAGAGGTGCAGCATCAGGACTTAGGTGGCTTCGCTGAATTGTGAAGCTGTTCTCGATTGCTGCGCAGCAAACTGGGAACTGCGTCGCTTCGAACGGTGTCGTGGCCATGTCTCGACCCGATCTGGACATTTGGTCACGTTTCGAGGCGGCAAAGAGAGGCTGCGCAGGCAGGGGCAATGTTTGATAGGGCCCGACTGGAACGCCTTCCGCGCGCAACGCTCGAACGACAGCCATTCTGAGGGAACTCGATGAAATGCTGTCTAGACCGGCAGCCGCTGCATCGACCCGAAAGCGAAGGATGTGCCAGGCATGCTCGTACCCGACGGGTGCTCCAGGCACGATGAGCCCTGGCAGACCCTTCAAACGACCAAGAAAAGCTGAGACGTTTTCTGCCCGTCTGGCAATTTCGGCTCCGAAACGGGGCAGCCGGCTGAGTGTATATGCAGCTTGAACGGCGCTCAACTTGTCGTTCCAGCCGTAGTCGACATGCTCGTAAAGCCTCCGCTCGCCGCGCCTAAGGCGCTCGCCGAACTGCCGAAGCATTCCGAGCCGCTCCGCGAGCGCGGGGTCGTTAGTGGTAATCAGTCCTCCTTCTCCGCATGTGGGCAAATTTTTCGAGGCATTCAGACTGAACACACCAATGTCGCCAATGGTACCGGCGTTTCGACCTTGGTAACTCGCGCCGTGCGCCTGAGCAGCATCCTCGATGATCCTCAAGTTGTAGCATTTAGCGATATGAAGGATGGCGGCCATATCCGCTGTGAGCCCATGCAGGTGAACCGCCATAATCGCCTTGGTGCGGTGGGTGATTTTTTCTTCGATGCTTCCCACATCTAGGTTGAATGTTATTGGATCGATGTCGATGAAGACTGGTCTGGCGCCCACATGCAACGGGGCTAGAGCCGAGGCGATGAAGCTCAGAGCCGGTACGATCACCTCGTCTCCATCGCCAATGTCCAAGGCGGCTAACGCGAGTTTCAAGGCGGCGGTACCATTTGACACGGCGACGCAATGGGCACAGCCAAGCCAGTGCGCCCAAGCAACCTCAAGCCTTTCGACGGATCCTCCGGAGGACAGGCTCGTCAAGTCGCCCGCTCTCAATGCCTCGACTACGGCTCTCTCGTCGTCCGGACCGGTTTGTGGCCAGGGCGGAACGGTCAGCTTGTTACTGACTGCCGGCTGTCCTCCCGCGAGCGCCAGCCTGTCTATGGTCTTCACTTGCGTACTCCCCCAAATCGAAGACTATCGTCGGGTCCGGCGACATTGACGACAACTATCCGTCAGATGGCCTCGACTAGCATCGCCGCGTACCATTCCTGCCCGTCCAAAAATGTTCGGACTTCACGGAAACCGAGAGATTCTAGACGCTCCCTCATCTGATCCATTCGAAACTTCCTTTGCACACCGGTTCGCACGGATTCACCCGCGCGAAACGGCACCGTCAGATTGAGCTTTTCAAGGGTCACAATTTGCTCGACTTTGCTTCGCAAGTGCGTCTCGCACCCGCCGTGTTCGGGATTGAAAATAACCTCGAACTCAAAGTTGTCGGTGACGAAGTTGGCGTCGAATGCTTCGTTCAAATGATCAAGAACATGCAAACTACACATCGATCCGTAATAATTCTGATAGGCCGCTTTTAGTATTTCTGGATCTTTTTGCAGATCAAAGGCGACCAGAAAAAAATCATTCACATTCATTTGCGTTATAATTCTTTTCAGTAAGTCATCGTTTTCCTCCTGACTAATAGAGCTTCCTATGAACAGGAAGAGATTTCTCGTATTTTTTGTAAATTTAGTTGAAAATACATCTGAATACGCACCAACTAAACAATGAACTAATATATTCTCAAGTTCCTTCAAATAATTTTTGGCGCCTTCAATCATGATCGAGCCGTTGATATCGATCGGATTGAAACTTACGTCCGTGTACAGGCGATTGTATGCCCCTAGTAAGATTTTAACTTTCTTCGAGCTCCCCGCGCCCACTTCATAGATATCGCATGGACCGGTTAGTTCAGCTAAATCATCTTTATATCTCTCAAATATCTCGATCTCCTTTTTTGGCAAGTAATATTCCTCAGAATCAACAAATTTATCGAAGTAAATAGAGCCGGCGTCATCGTATGAAAATTCTGTCGGAAAGTATTTACTGGTCGACATAAGTGAAGCTATTAAATGATCTATGGACTCTGCCGTGTATCCAAAAGGAAGATTTTCGGAATAGTTTGTAAACCATAGTCGATCCGATATTTTAGTTTTACTTACCATCATTTCCATCCCCACTTCATTTATCTTCTGGCGATCAGAATATGGAAATATACCCTATGTTAGGAAATATCCATTATCTCCTCCAAGTTGACTGCAGTTCGCTAATGGGCTGATCCGCGATGAGCTCTGCCGAGAGCCTGCGCAACGCATCCGAGAGAATTTCTATTGCCTTGAAGTATTCCGCGTACGGCAAGTTCTCCTCTAAGGAGTGATCCAGCTTGGAATCGCCCGGCCCGTAGGCGACCATCGGGGCGTCCCAGAACCGGCTTACGACATTCATGTCGCAGGTTCCTGTTTTCACCTTGATTTTTGGATCCTGCGAGGCTGCTCGCAGGCTTGCTATTAGGGCACGGGCAGGGGGCGACGATCGAGAAAACTCAACCGCGCTAATAGCTTCATCGATTCGTAGGAAACCGCTTCCGCTCTTGTTGGCGGCATAGTTTAGGAACCCGCTAATATCGAACCCCACCGGTATCCGGACGTCAAAGTGGAGTTCGGCCATGATGGCGTCACCAGATATGCGACTAATTGACGGTTCGGCGCGCTCGAACATTCCACCGCCGATCGGCTGGTCCCGAAGGTAGGCTTCAATCGTTCTCCAAAATTGTGAGGCGTCAATTGCGGCATTTGTTCCGGGCCCAGCGATGTGCCCGGGTTGGCATAGACGGGTATAAACCCCACCGATCTTACCTTTATAGCCGATAACAATTGCGTCGGCTGCCGATGGCTCTCCGACGATGACTGCGGAGGGCTCGTACTTTCCTTCCAATGATCGAGCACCCCTTGAGTCCGCCTCCTCACCCACAGCGCCGATTACGATAAACTTGCATGGTGCCGAGACCATTGCCGCTGCCGCACAGATAAAGCAGCAAAGGGCACCTTTTGCGTCGACTGAGCCGCGGCCAAGCAGACGATCTTCGGTATCGATTACGGGGAGTAGGGTGGTTATCGTGTCGATATGGCCAAGCAGTAGTATTGTGGGTCCGTGAGTATCCCCAATCTCTCCTATAACATTGCCCATCTCGTCGATGTGGCTGGAAAGGTTGAATGCCTCCATGCGGTCAGCCAGTAGCCGCGCCACTTCCTGTTCGTGGCCAGAGGGAGATGATATTCTGACCGCATCGACTAGCAAGTTTCGAGCATCCTCCCTAGATACCTTCATGATGCTCCTCCTGAGGGACCATTAGCGGATTTGACCGACCTAGAGCCGGCAAAAGTAGTTCCATAGCTGTCTATGGCTGAGCGAACGGGTCGGACTTTTCTGCTATCGGCAATAACGACCTGCGATACCCCGCCCTGTACCGCCTCATGTGCGGCCAAGACCTTCAGCTTCATGCGTCCCTCTGCAAGCTGCAACGCGCGTTCGATATCTTTCTCTGCTACGCATTGTATCAATGAGGAAGGATCGGCCTTATCTTCTAAGAGACCAGGCACATTAGTCAGCAGAAATAGATGGCTCGGCAGCAGCGCGACGGCAATCGCCGCTGCCAAGCGGTCCGCGTCGACATTCACGGGGCCGTCCAGATGATCCAATGCAGGAGGCGATATTACTGGTGTGAAGCCATTATCAAGCAAGCATCGTATGAGGGAGGGATTGACACTCGAAATACGCGCTGACCAGTCGTCGCGAATAATTCTAACGTGTCCATTGTCAAACGCACGCAACGCTTGCTTGCGATGACCCGTGACGCCCCAACCATCCATTCCTGACAACCCTACTGCCCTTATCGACTTACGACATAGATGAGCGACAATGTCTTTGTTGACAGCGCTGAACGCCATAAGGGCTACTTGTAACGCCTCCTTGTCCGTGTAACGCGATCGCATGCCTGACGGAGAGGTAATGTACTTGGGCGGTCGGCCGAGGAATTCGCCTAAGCGCTGGATTTCTCCCGAGGCGCCATGGACGATAACGATCCGGTGACCTTCCAAAATCAGCTGGGCGACATCGTCAAGTATGTTGTTCCTCGCAACATTCTCGCCTCCACCGATTTTGACGATACTAATCATGATCGTTCACGCAGGGTGTGTACTAATGAAGTTTAGGCCAACCCGTTCATTGAGGCCCAAGCGGATGTTCATGCAATGCACTGCATTCCCGGCTGCGCCTTTCGTCAAATTATCCAGCGCTGCAAAAGCGACAACGCAACGTCCGTCCCGAGTTTGGGCAAATCCTACGTCACAATAATTTGTGCCTGTCAGCAGTTTCGGCTCCGGCAGAGCGTAAGGTCCTTCCCGCTTTCGCTTTACAAGTCGGACGAATGCTTCTCTTCCGTACATAGCCCTGTAGATTGCCCGCAGGTCATTATCCTCAACAGGGTAGGAAAGCTCGCAATAGGCGGCCACCAAGACACCTCGAACGGCGTCGATGCTACTCACCGTTAGATATGCATGTAGGTTACAAATGGCTGATACTTCAGCTTCGTGACGGTGCCCTGTCGCCTTGAACACGCGCACTCCACCGGCGCGTAGCGGATGATGCGAAGAGGGGACCGCGGTAGAACCAGCCCCGCTGGACCCAACCTTTGAATCGACGAAAACTTGATCTGTTATCACTCCGGCCTGGCTAAGCGGCCGGATCGCCAGGGAGGCGGCCAAGGCCGAACAACCCGGCCCGGCAATATAATTTGCGCTTGTTAAAGCTTGCCGCTCAAACTCGGGAATGCCCAATACGAATTTTTGGAGCATCTCGGGGGCCAAGTGAGGGTGACCATAGTACTGCTCAAAAATCTTGGTATCCTTGAGCCTGAAGTCGGCACTCAGATCGATGGTGATCTCCGCAATGCCCTGCCAAGCGGCGAGGTCGGCAGCAGCCGAGCCATGTGGCATGCACAGAAACAGCACGTCGCAGGGCTGAATTGCCGCGCGATTGACAAAATGAAGGTCGCTTTCGCCGCGTAGATTGGGGTGTACATCGCCGATAGGCGCCCCTGCGTGCAAATCTGACGCAGCCTGCACGGAATTGACATCTGGATGGGACAGCAGAAGGCGGAGCAGCTCTCCGCCAACATATCCAGAAGCTCCCATGATTGCTATCGCGACCATTCGGCGAGCCTTAGTTTGAGATATTTCACCAATTCGCCTGCGATATCGATACCGGTTACTTGGGCAGCTAGTGCAAACTCTGTAGTGTGATTGACCTCGTTAAGCAGAAATCCTTCGTCTTCCACTTCGAATACATCAAAAGAAAGGATGCCGCCCCCCATCACATCCGATGCGAGTCGACAAATCCTTTCGAGTTCAGGCGGAACTGCACAGGGTTCCCCCCTTGCGCCTCTGGCGGCATTCGTAATCCAACGATCAGATTTTCGCGCATAAGCAGTCAGAATTTCACCATCGATTGCAATAACCCTGATGTCCCTGTTACCGGTGTCGATGAACTTTTGAATATAATGCAGCCGATGCTGGGAGCCCTGCAAGTTTTCGCGCAATTCAATTACGGACTCGGCGCCATCTAGGTCATTCACTCGCACGACCATTCTTCCCCAGGAACCAACCACTGGCTTAATCACCACGGGCATTCCCAACTGCTCAATCGCACGAAGAGCGCTCTCGCGGCCCAGTGCGAAAACTGTACGGGGAGTAGGAACGCCAGCAGCCTGCAATCTCAAAGTCGTTGCCTGTTTGTCACCACAGGCGGCAATAGTCTCTGCCGAATTTACGCAACTAATGCCCAGACTCTCATAATACCGTACTGTTGCTAGTGATTGAACTTGTGAAATGCATCTATTGAATACAATTGAAGGAGAGCTGGTGATCTCCTTTTGGCGGTCAAAAATCTTCTTTCGAACGTCAACTATTTCGTATTCGCAGGCCGCCGCATCGAGCGCAGTAATTATACAGCGCTCCTCAATGCGAATATTGCTCGTCGTTAGTATGATGTTCATAATGCCTCGCAGGGCGAGAATAGATCAGCATATAATCTTGCCAGAAAACCAAGCGATAGCGACGTTCCTGACAAAATTCGGGAACCACCACCTCTGTATGGGTCTCTTCAAGGGCCCGCTGCGGCCCTGTTTGTCTTCTTAAGCTTCTTGACTGACGAAAGACATGACGGTTTCGGCTGGCCTGCGGCCCATGTTGCGATAGCCGAGATGCGGGCGTTCGGTGTTGTAGTGGACGAGCCAGGCATCGAGATCGGCCTG
>NZ_JAZHFT010000007.1:127893-156322 GCF_036541425.1 Consotaella aegiceratis | reverse complement strand
GGATCCGGAACCTCGGCAAAGCTCGCCGTGAACCAGGACATCGGCCTTCTCCTCTCAGAGCCAGGCCCTCATCCGATTCCATTCAACCAACAAATGCCAATTCAAATTCCCAAATGCGATCCCCCTGCTGCGCATAGAGCGCCCCTTCCCGCCGGCGAGGACAGTCGGACGACAGGTGACATACGGCCTTGTCGGCGATCGGGGCCCGTCGCCTTTGGAGGCCGTCACGCGCTGATAGATATCTTCGATGCGAACGACATCGCCCTCTCCGGCATAGCTGCCGATCTGCACTTCGATCAGCTTCAGTTCGATATTGTGGATGCGGAGGCCGCAACCGATCGGCGGGGAGGCCGCCTCGTTTTCATGATAAGAAGCGCGCCGTGTCGCCGATCGTCGCCTCGCGGTGCCATGGACGAAAACCCCGTGCGAGAATGGCGCCACCCGGCGACGACGACGGTCGTCGATCTGCCCGGCTCTCAGGTCGCAATGCCGTATATGCGGATCGACGTCGTCGGTTCTTTTCTGGTTGCCGGACCGGCCTTCAAATACTTCGCGAGGATGCGAGCCCGCCGCGGACCTGGCTTGAGCGCGGCGACGCCCCCACCCCGCTTCCCCGAGCTGCCTCGTCGTTCCAGACACGCGGTATGACCGACACCGAGGCGGGTTTACCGACTGGTATCGTACCCCCGCCATGTCCCGACGAATTCTTTGGCTCGCGAGGCGATCTCGCCAACGCCCATGCCGGGCTTGTAGAGCGCCGAGCCGAGACCAAAGCCGCTGACGCCGACCTCCCGGAAGGGCGCCATGGTCTTCGGCGTGATTCCGCCCACGGGAAACAGCCGCGTGCCCGCCGGCAGCACCGATAGCATGGCCTTCACGGCGGCCGGCTGAACCATCTCGGCGGGAAAGATTTTCAGGGCGTCGGCGCCCGCCGCCAGAGCCGCGAAAGCCTCGGTCGGCGTGGCGATGCCCGGCAGACTGATCAGGCCGGCCGCCTTGGCCGCCGCGATCACCGCCGTATCGGCATGCGGCATGACGACGAGATCCGCCCCGATCGACACCAGCCGCTCGACGTCGCCGATCGTGGTGACCGTACCGGCACCGACGATCGCCGCCGCGGGCAGATTTTCGCGCATGATGGCGATGCTGTCGAAAGGCTCGGGCGAATTGAGCGGCACTTCGATCAGACGAAAGCCGGCCTCGTAGAGCGCCCGGGCGAGCGAGGCCGCTTCCGACGGCTCGATGCCGCGCAGGATGGCGACCAAGGGCAATGCTTGAAGCGCCGCCTCTAAGCGGTCTGGAAGCGTACTAGCGGACATCGGAAACCTCATCGGCAGGAGGGATCAGCCTAGCGGCAGAAGCGAAGCAGAACAGGCCCGGGGGCGCGGTGTTCTCGCAGAGGGCAGCGGACCCCACCCCGAACACGGTCAGGGCGCGAGCGTAGCGGCGGCAAAGACCGACATCCCCGATGAGCGCGAGGGGCAGGCCCTCGCGCTCTCCCGCGTCCTCCGAAGACAGGACCGAACGAAGTTCGTGCCCGATCAGCAGGCCCGACAGGTATTCGCTGGACAAGGTGGGCGCCAAGCGCCCCCTGAGACTCAGGGTGCGGACCGAGAACAGCTGGTGCAGAAGATCGCCGGACGCCTCGTCGCGCGCCTTGGAAACGCCGGACAAGAAGGCGGCCTCGACGGCGTCGACCGAGGGCTGCGGGTCGTCGGCCATCAATCGCCCAAGGATGGAGTGGCGGCGGAGGATCGAGAAGAGCTCTCCCGTCATGTGGGTGGAGAAGCCTTCGATCCGACCCTGGCGCACCCTCGCCCATTTGGAATGCGTGCCCGGCAGCGCCATCAGCGATTTTCCTGCCCAGGCGGGCGTTCGGGCCAAGGCGCCGGCGATCTGGATCTCCTCGCCGCGCATGACGTCCGGCGCGGCATCGGCCGGATCGTAGAGCACGCCCGGCGCGATCAGGACGCGGACGCCCGATGCGGTTTCGACGCTCGCGGCATGCTCCGCCAAGGTCTCGACATCGGCTGGGCAGGCGACATACGGCGCTTCCGTCCAGCCCTGGGCACTGCCGACCATGCCGCCCGCCACCACGGGGACGCCCGGATATCGATCGACCCAGGAGCCGCAGATTACCCGAAAGGCGGTTTCGAACCCCTCCCTGCCCTCGGCTGGCAGATTCTGAATACCGTGTCGGCTGGACCGCTGATCGAGCACGGTGCCGCGCTCGCCCATGAGAAAGGCGCGCAGGCTGGAGGTTCCCCAGTCGAGCCCGATGAGCACGGGATTGCAGATCAACAAATCAGTCATGGGCACGCCCATCCAAGTTCGCGGGAAATGGCCTCGGCCGTTGCCCGAACCTGCGGTCCCAGTTCGGCCATCCGGTCCTCCGGCATGTAGAGAATGGCGCTGGCCACGCTGACGGACGCAACCACACGGCCCGACACGTCCCGGATCGGCGCGGCGACACAGCGGATGTCCGTCTCGTTTTCCTCGAAATCGTAGACCCACCCGGCCTCCCGATAGGTCTTCATCTGTTCCGCGAAGCGCTCCCAGGGGATGGGGTTCGGCCGCCCGCCGATCTGCTGCTTGTGAAGCGCGGCGCGATCGTAGAGATCCCTCCATCGGTCGTCCGGCAGGCTGACCATCAGCGCCTTGCCCAGGCCGGTGGTGGCCAACGGCATGCGCTGGCCGACCCGGGAGCGCATCTGCAGGCCCCGCGATCCGGAAATCTTGTCGAGATAAAGCACCTCGAAGCCGTCGACGACACCGAGATGGATGGTATCGCCGGTGCTCTGAGCCAAGGCCTCGACATGGGGCTTGGCGAGCGCCACGACGGGCCTCTCCTCCAGTGCGGCCATGCCGAGCCGGATCAGTTTCGGACCCAGGAAGTAGCAGCCATGGGACATGTGATGGAGATAGCCCTCGGCCACGAGGCTGGACAGCATGCGGTGCATGGTGGCGCGCGGGACGCCCAGCGCGGCGGAGAGCCCTTTCACGTCGCGGGTGCCCTCGGCGACCAGTTCGAGGACGGTCAGTCCCCGCATCAGTGTCTGCGTCCCCGCCACCGGCAACTTACGCTGTAAGCCCGACGGATTCATCGCTCCGGCCTTTTCTCCGGCGAAGTTCCCCGCTCCGCCTCGCGGACCCTGATAAACGCCTCCATCTCCATCATGTCAAATAAAAATACGTTTGTCCAAATAGTAAGACATTTCTTATGAATACGGCACCCACGATGAGCGGCGTTTTTCGTTGCCCGACGACGGCGATCCGCTCTACCATCGTCGGATGATCAGCCGACCGCGAAGCATGTCTTTCCACGATCGAACCGAGCGCGGTGTCCAGACTCCGTCTGCTCCGATTCATGCGCTCCGCCGGCGTCGCTGCTGATGTTTCTGTCCGTCTTCGACCTCTTCAAGATCGGCATCGGGCCGTCGAGCTCGCACACGGTGGGCCCGATGGTCGCAGCCGCCCGCTTCCTCGACGAACTGGAACACGGAGACTGGCCGCGGCCACGCAACGCCGAGCCGGAGCGTCTGCGGGTCAGCCTGCACGGCTCGCTCGCCTACACCGGCAAGGGGCATGCCACCGACCGGGCGGTGATCCTGGGGCTGTGCGGCCACGCGCCGGATGCCGTGGATCCGGGCGCCATTTCCGCTATCGTCGCGGAAGTCGGACAGACCGGCGTCGTGCGTCCCGAGGGCGGCCGGTCCTACCGCTTCGACCCCGACCGCGATCTTGTCTTCGACAAAAAGACATCCCTGCCCGGCCACACCAACGGCATGGCCTTTTCCGCCCTCGACGCCGATGGCGCCCTGCTGTTGCGTCGCGTCTACTATTCGGTCGGCGGCGGCTTCGTCGCCAGCGACATCGAACTCGATGCGCCGCCGTCCGAAAGTGGCGGAGACGAAAGCCCCTTCCCCTTCAGGACCGCCGACGAAGCCCTGCGCCAAGCCGAGACATCGCAGCTCTCGATCGCCGCCATGCAGGCCGAGAACGAACTCGCCCGACACAGCCAGCGCGACCTCGACCGCCGACTCGACGCGATCTGGGAGGCCATGTCCGGCTGCATCGATCGTGGACTCGCGGCGGACGGCATGCTGCCCGGCGGCTTCCAGGTGAAGCGGCGGGCGGGCGCCATCCACCAAAGACTGGAAGCCGAATGGCAGCGCAACATGATCTCGCCGCTCGCCGCCAACGACTGGCTGACCGTCTATGCGCTGGCCGTCAACGAGGAAAACGCTGCCGGCGGCCGCGTCGTCACGGCGCCCACCAACGGCGCTTCGGGCGTCATTCCAGCCGTCATCCGGTACTTCCTGCGCTTCGATCCGACGGCCAACCGCGCCCGCGTGCGCGAGTTTCTGCTGACGGCGGCGGCGATCGGCGGACTGATCAAGCGCAATGCCTCGATCTCGGGCGCCGAGGTCGGCTGCCAGGGCGAAGTCGGCTCGGCCTCGGCCATGGCCGCGGCGGGGCTGTGCGCGGTGATGGGCGGCACGCCGGCCCAGGTGGAGAACGCCGCCGAGATCGCGCTCGAACATCATCTCGGCATGACCTGCGATCCGGTCGGCGGTCTCGTCCAGATCCCCTGCATCGAGCGCAACGCCTTCGGCGCGGTCAAGGCCGTCACGGCCGCCTCGCTGGCGCTCAAGGGCGACGGCGCGCACCGCGTCTCGCTGGACACCTGCATCAAGACGATGCGTGAGACCGGGCGCGATATGTCGACCCGCTACAAGGAGACGAGCCTCGGCGGCCTGGCCCTCAACGTGCCGGAGTGCTGAACGGCACGGCCTAGGACAGCCTCGCTATCGTCTGGATGACTGAGCCGCCCGATTTCTCGCGCGTTTTTCAAAAGGAGCAGCAGGTGCAGCATCATCTCGAGGCATCGCCCAGGACCGTCGCCTGGGGCTATTTCGACCCCAAGCGCAAGCCTTGCATCACCATTCAGAGCGGCGACACGATCGTTATCGACACGGTCTCGGGCGGCCCCGACGTGCTGCCCGGCAAAGACTTCTTCGTGCCGCCAGAGCTTCTCGACGTGCACCGCGACTGCCGACAGGAGATGCCCGGCCACATGCTGACCGGTCCGGTCGCGGTGGACGGCGCCCAGCCGGGCCAGGTCCTGGAGGTGGCGATCGACGCCATCGAACTGCGCCAGGACTGGGGCTACAACGTCATCCGGCCTTTGGCCGGCACCCTGCCCTACGACTTCGAGACGGCGCGAACCCTCAACATTCCGCTGGACGCGCAGGCCGGAATCGCAAAGCTGCCCTGGGGCCTCGACCTGCCGCTCGCTCCCTTCTTCGGCGTCATGGGCGTGGCGCCACCGCCGAACTGGGGCCGCATCTCCTCGATCCAGCCGCGCGTCCACGCCGGCAACATCGACAACAAGGAACTGGTGGCCGGCACCACGCTCTATCTGCCGGTCTTCAACGAAGGTGCGCTGTTTTCCTGCGGCGACGGCCACGGTGCCCAAGGCGACGGCGAAGTCTGCATCACGGCGATCGAGACGGCGCTCAGGGGCACCTTCCGCCTCACCGTGCGCGACGACCTGGAGTTGACCTATCCGCAGGCCGAGACGCCCACCCACTACATCACCATGGGCATGGACCCCGACCTCGACCAATGCGCGGTGATGGCGCTGCGCGACATGATCGTGCTGCTGCAGGACAAGGGCGGCCTGTCGCGCGAGGACGCCTACACGCTGTGCAGCCTCGCCGGCGATTTGCGCGTCACCCAGACGGTGAACGGCTGCAAGGGCGTCCACATGATGATGGCGAAGGCCCTGGTCGACCGCTGACGCGACGGCGGGATGCGATCAAGGTAACCGCATTCCGCCCTCCCTTCGTCATTGCTCGGGCCCCGTCCCGAGGATCCAGCTTTCTGCGTCAGCCCGGACGCAGACATATCGAGGCCGAGGTCACAACTGGATCCTCGGCACGGTTGCCGAGGATGACGCGGTTGGGATGTCGGCGCGCTTCAAAAGTCCCGTGACGCCACGGGATCGGACATCCGAACGCCTGCACTCAGCCCTTGGTGACGCCCTTCAGGCTGATGATGCCGGTCGGCAGCGGCTGGAACCCATGGATGTCCTTGGCCACCACGAACGGCCAGGGCTGGTGGTAGAGGTAGATGATCGGCAGTTCGTCCTGCAGGATCGCCTGCGCCTGGTCGTAGAGCGCCTTGCGCTTGTCGAAGTCGGGCTCCACCTTGGCGCCGTTCAGGAGCTCGTCGACCTTGTCGTTGCAGTAGCCGGCATAGTTCAGTCCGGCGCCGCAGGTGACGAACTGGTGCAGATTGCCGTCCGGATCGTAACGGCCGGACCAGCCGATCTGCACCACGTCGTAATCGCCCTCCTGGGTCGCCTGCAGCATCGAGGCGAACTCTGACGATTTCAGCGTCGCATCGAAGCCGGCCTCGGCGACCATCGCCTGGATCAGCTCGGCGGTCTGCTGGCCGGTGGTCGAGTTGGCGAAGATCAGCTCGAACGGCACGCGGTCGTAGCCCGCCTCCTTCAGCAGCGCCTTGGCCTTCTCGACGTCGCGGCCGGCGACCGGGAAGGCACCGTCGTGGAACGGGCTTTCCGGACCGAAGGGCTGCTGCGCCGGCTCGTAGGTGCCGGCACCGACCACCTCGTTGATCACGTCGCGGCCGATCGCCAGTTGCAGTGCCTGGCGCACCCGCTTGTCCTTGCCGAGCGGGCTGTCGGCGCGCGCGCCGTTGCCGACGTTCATGGTCAGGCCCTGATAGCCGACGCTGGTCACCAGCGCGAGCTGCAAGTCGGGATCGTCGCGGACTTCGGGAATGTCGGACGGCGCCAGCCGCTCCAGCATGTCGAGGTCGCCGGAACGCAGATTGGCCAGCCGCACCGTGGTGTCGGGGATCGGCATGAACACGACGCGGTCGAAATGATAGTCGTCGGCGTTGCGGTAGTCGGCGAACTTCTCCAGCACGATCTGGTAGTTCTGTTCGCGCTCGACGAACTTGAACGGGCCGGAGCATACCGGATTGAGGCTAAGGTCCCCTCCCTCCCCGAAAGCGGCCGGCGAGGCGATCATGCCGGCGCGGTTGGAAAGCTGCGGCAGCAGCGTCGGGTCGGGCTGCTTCAGCTTGATCTTGAAGGTCAGGTCGCCGACCACTTCGACGCTCGTCACCGACTGCAGCTCAGTCTTGCGCATACTCTCGTCGAGCGTCATCGCCCGGTCGAGATTGGCCTTCACCGCCTTGGCGTCGATCGGTGTTCCGTCATGGAACCTCATGTCCGGGTTGAGCGTCATGGTCAGTTCGGTGCTGTCGTCATTCCACGACCAGTCACTCGCAAGTTCCGGCTTGGCGACGAGATCCGGGCCGACGGCGACCAGGCTGTCGCAGAGCGATTCGAACACCACCTCGCCCACGAAGGTGCGCGACCGGGCCGGATCGAGGACGTCGACGTCGTCCTGCAGACCGATCCGCATTTCCTGTGCCAGCGCGTCGGAACTCGTCAGTGCCGCGGCCATCGCCGCGGCAACAATCGTTGCATGTCTCATGGCCTGCATCTCCTGATACGCCACACAGGCGTGGTTGAATGGAGCTCCCTCCGGGGCCACGCCGTCCGCTGCGTCGTCGGACGGTCCCAGTCGAATGTCCGCCCGTCGTCGGCTCAGCGGGCGATGGCGTAGGCCTGCATTAGGCGCGGGGTGGCGGCGGCGCGCATCAGCCCGTCATTCTCCCGCGCGACGGCCACCAGGCGCCCGATCGTCCACTCCGGAGCGACTTCCAGATCATGGCCTCTGCGACGCAAATCCTGAAGCACGGCGGAGCCGAAGCTCTCCTCGGCGATCAGGTGGCCTGGTCGCCGGTTGCGCGGATAAAACGAGCCTGGAAAGTGAGTGCTGTGACTCATCGGCAGATCGATGGCCTCCTGCAGATTCAGCTTGTGATGCACGGCGCGGAGGAACAGCAGCAGCTGCCACTGCTCCTGCTGGTCGCCGCCGGGCGAGCCGAACGCCATGTACGGCTCGCCGTCGCGCGTCGTCAGCGTCGGCGTCAACGTGGTGCGCGGCCGCTTGCCCGGCGCCAGAGAGGTCGGCAGGTCGGGCTCCAGCCAGAACATCTGGGCGCGCGAGTTGAGCATGAAGCCGAGCTCGGGGATCGCCGGCGAGGATTGCAGCCACCCGCCCGAAGGCATGGCCGCCATCATGTTGCCCCAACGGTCGACCGCGTCGACATGAACCGTGTCGCCGCGCCGCGCCGACTGCATGGCGGCCGTGGTCGGTTCGTTGGTCGCCCCCACCGCCTCCGTCGTCGACAAGCGGTCGAGAACGGCCATCATGCGATCCACCTGCGCCTCATATCCGGCCACGCGGCCGGGGCGAAGGTCGAAGGACGCCCGATCGGAGATCAGCTTGCGGCGCTTGTCGTTGTAAGCGTCCGACAACAGCGCTTCGACAGGCACATCGACGAAATTCGGATCACCGTAATAGGCCTCGCGATCGGCGAAGGCGAGCTTCATCGCCTCGGTGAGCAGATGGATGAACTCCGCCCCCGCCGCCTCGGTCGCGTCGAGGTCGAACCCCTTGAGCAGCGCCAGCGTCTGCAGGAACACAGGTCCCTGCCCCCAGGGCGCGATCTTGTTCACCGTCTGGCCGCCGTATTCGTAGGTCAAGGGCGCCTCGTAGCCGGCCTGCCAACCGGCCAGATCCTGAGCCGTGATGACACCCTTGTGGCGGCTGCCGCTCTCGTCCATGACCTCGGCGCGGCTGACGAAAGCATCGATCGCCTCGGCGACGAAGCCCTTGTAGAAGGCGGCCCGCGCAGCCTCGATCTGCGTCTCGCGATCCGAGCCGGCGGCTTCCGCCTCCTGGATGATCCGCGTCCAGGTCGCGGCCAGCGCCGGGTTCTTGAACAGCGACCAGGGCTCGGGCGCCGCGCCATTCGGCAGCAAGGCGGCGGCCGATGTCGGCCATTCGGTTTCGAAGAAGGTCTTCAGCCCGGCAATCGTGGCGGCGACGCGCGGCAGCACCGGATGGCCCTTCTCGGCATAGAAGATGGCCGGTTCGAGCACCTCGCGCACGCTCATCGTGCCGTGGTCGCGCAGGAGCAGCATCCAGGCGTCGAACGATCCGGGAATGACGGTCGCGAGCAGGCCGTTGCCGGGGATCAGCGTCAGCCCTTCCCGCGTATAGTGCTCGATGGTGGCGCCGGCCGGTGCCGGAGCCTGGCCGCAGATCACCTCCGTCTTTCCGGTCTTGGCCGAGTGGACGATGACCGGTGCGTCGCCGGCCGGCCCGACCAAATGCGGCTCCACCACCTGCAGCACGAACGCCGTCGCGATGCCCGCGTCGAAGGCATTGCCGCCGCGCTCCAGCATCGACATGCCGGCGGCGGTGCCCAGCCAATGGGTCGAGGCGACGGCGCCGAAAGTGCCGAGCAGTTCGGGACGAGTGGTGAACATGAAGTGCCTTTCGAGGTCGGATGGACGGAGAAGAAGTTGGCATGAGGTGACAGCGGCTTGTGCCAAACCATTCGAAAGCCTCCATCTCCGTCATCCTCGGGCTCCGTCCCGAGGATCCAGGCAGACGCTTTCAGGCTATCGATGGCGAGCCCGCCAATGTGAATTCAATGCGGGATCGGTCCCATTCTTTGCTGGATCCTCGGGACGGAGCCCGAGGATGACGATTGGTCGGTCTTGGGCGTCCGGACGAGCAATTCTGGCCTCCGCCCGAACTCGGGAAACTCACCCGTCCACCTCGCGCGGGTCCAGCGCATCGCGCAGACCGTCGCCGAGCAGGTTGAAGCCGAGCACCAGCAGGAAGATCGCGGCGCCGGGAAAGAGCGACATCCACGGCGCCTGGTTCATGAAGTTCTTCGCCGTGTTCAGCATCGATCCCCAGGACGGAGACGGCGGCTGCTGGCCGAGCCCGAGGAAGGACAGGCTCGCCTCGGCGATGATGGCGGTCGCTACCGTCAGCGTGCCCTGCACGATCAGGGGCGGCAGGATGTTCGGAAAGACATAGCGGATCAGGATCCAGCGGTTGGGCAGGCCGATGGCGCGCGCGCCCTCGACATAGTCCTCCGCCTTGACGCTCAACGCCTGGCCGCGCGCCAGCCGCGCGAAGATCGGCGTGCCGGACAGGCCGATCGCGATCATCGCATTGGTCAGGCTCGGGCCGAGGAAAGCGGCGAGCGCGATCGCCAGGATCAGGAACGGGATGGCCAGCATCGCATCGGCCACACGCGAGATCGCCATGTCGGTCCAGCCGCCGAAGAAGCCGGCCAGGATGCCGAAGGGCACGCCGATGATGACGGCGATCGCCACGGAGACCACGCCGGCCAGCAGCGAGGCCCGCGCGCCATAGGCCATGCGGCTCAGGATGTCGCGGCCGAGTTCGTCGGTGCCGAACCAATGCACCATCGACGGTGCCTTGCGGATCGCCGTAAAGCTGGTGGCGAGCGGATCGTAGGGGGCGATCAGCGGCGCCACGATCGCGACCAGCACGAAGAAGACCACGACCAACCCGCCGACGATCGCCGGCCGGTTGGACAGGAACTTCTTGAGCGCGCGGCTGCGCCGCGGTGTCAGCGCCTCTTCCGCGCCGTCGGCGGCCGCAATCTTGACCTCGGCCGGGGTGGCTTCGTGGTCGAGCACCTCCGGGCGCGGCCCGTGGTCCGACGACACGGTTTCCAGGGTCGTCGTGGCCATCAGGCTCCCCTCAGGCGCGGGTTGATCAGGATATAGAGGATGTCGGCCAGCAGGTTCATCAGGATGAAGCCGATCGCGGTGCACAGCACGATCCCCTGGACCACGGCATAGTCGCGGGTGAACACGGCATCGACGACGAGCTTGCCGAAGCCGGGAATGGTGAAAATCTGCTCCGTCAGCACGGCGCCGCCCAGCAACTCGCCGAAGAGCAAGGTGAGCAGCGTCACGATCGGCACCATCGCGTTGCGCAGCGCATGCTTGTAGACGACCTTGCCGTGGCGCAGCCCCTTGGCGCGCGCGGTGCGGATATAGTCGGACCGCAGCACACCGATCATCGCCGAGCGCGTATGGCGCATCAGCGTGGCGGCGAGCGCGGTGCCCAGCACGACGGCCGGCATCAGCATCGTCTTAAGCGACAGCCAGGGATCCTGGCTGAGCGGCACGTAACCGGAGGCCGGCAGCCAGCCAAGCCGGACGGACACGAGAAAGATCAGCAGAATCCCGAGCCAGAAGTTCGGAATGGAAAGGCCCGAAAGCGCCACGACATTGGCGACATAATCCGTGATCGTCCCCTTGCGCACCGCCGACAGGATACCGGCGGGAATGCCGATCAGCATCGCCACGATCATCGCCATCACGGCCAGTTGGATCGTCACCGGCAGCTTCTGGGTGATCAGCGTCAGCACTGGCACGTCGGTGCGCAGCGAGATGCCGAAATCGCCGTGCAGGACCTGCCAGACCCAGGCGCCATATTGGACGGGGATCGGATCGTTGAGGTGGTATTTCTCGCGCAGGAACTCGATCACCTGCGGATCGCGCTCCTCGCCGGCCATCACCAGCACGGGATCGCCCGGCAGCAGCTTCTGCAGCGAGAAGACCAGCATCGAGACGATGATGAGTGTGGGAATGGCAACGAGCAGCCGTCGCACGATCAGCTGGGCCATACGATCGCTTCCAGGTTGGAAGGAGCGGCCGTCATGGCCGCTCCCGGATGCCTTCCATTCGGCCTATTCTTCGACATTCATGCCCTTCAGACGGATCATGCCGTCCGGATAGGGAACGAAGCCGGTGACGTTCTTGGCCAGAACGAAGGGCCAGGGCTGGTAGTAGGTGTAGATCCAGGGCAGATCGTCCTGCAGGATGGTCTGCGCGTCGTCATAGAGCTTCTCGCGCTCGGCCTCGTCCGAGGTTTCCCGGGCCGCCTTCAGGTCTTCGTCGACCTTCTCGCTGCAATAGCCGCCATCGTTGAGATTGCCGCCGCAGGTCACGAAGGTGAAGATGTTGCCGTCCGGGTCGACACGCCCCGACCACCCCTGGATCGCGGCTTCGAACTTGCCTTCCTGAAGATCGGACTGGAGGGCCGCGAACTCCTGCGGCTGAAGGTTGATCTGGAATCCGGCCTCGGCCGCCATCGCCTGGATCAGCTCGGCCACCTGCTGGATCGTGGTGTTGTTGGCGAAGCCGAGCGTGAAGCTCGGATTCTCGACGCCTGCCTCCGCGAGAAGCGCCTTCGCCTTGTCGACGTCACGCTCGACCACGGGAAACTTGTCGCTGTGGTAGGGACTCGAGGGCGGGAACGGCTGCTGTGCCGGCGGATAGGTGCCGTTGCCGACCACCTCGTTGATGATGTCGCGGCCGATCGCATACTGGAACGCTTGGCGGACACGCTTGTCGGCGTTGATCGGCAGCTTTGCCGGCTCGCCGTTGTTGGTGTTGAACTGGATGCCCATGTAGCCGAGCCCGGTGACCGGGACGAGCGTCAGGTCGGCATCTTCCTTGACCGACGGAATGTCCGACGGCGCCACGCGCTCGATCATGTCGACGTCGCCGGACCGCAGATTGGCGAGCTTCACGGTGGCATCGGGGATCGGCAGGAAGGTCACCGCCGTAATGGGATACTCGTCCGCGTTCCAGTAGCCGTCGTACTTCTCCAGCTCGATGCGATCGTTCTGGACGCGATTGACGAACTTGTATGGACCCGAGCAGACCGGGTTCTGGGCGTAGTCCTTGTCGCCGGAGAAGGCGGCAGGCGCCAGCATCATGCCGGCCCGGTCGGACAGCGTCGCCAGCAGCGTCGCGTCCGGATGCTTCAGCTTGAAGGTGACCGTCAGCGGGTCGACGACTTCGAGATGGTCGACCGAGGACAATTCGCTTTTGCGATTGGAGTCGGGCAGCGTCATCGCGCGCTCGATATTGGCCTTCACCGCCTCGGCGTCGAACGTCGAGCCGTCGTGGAAGGTGACGCCGTCGCGCAGTTTGAAGGTGAGCTCGGTCTGATCGTCGTTATAGGACCATTCGGTGGCCAGCTGCGGCACGAACTTCAGGTCCGGCGAGATGTCGATGAGCTTGTCGCAAAGCGAGGTGAAGACGATGCGGCCGACGAAGGTGCGGGCCTTGTGCGGATCCAGCATGTCGGCGTCGTCCTGCAAGGCGATCCGCAGCGTCTGCGCCGAGGCCGTGCTGGCGGCCAGCAGTGCGGCGGCCAAAATTGTCAGTCTGGTCGTGTTCATTCCGGTTCCTTCTCCTGACATCAGGGGCTCGTGGTCATCGTCGGTCGCGCCTGGCGGGCGCGATAAAGCGAAAGGCGCTTGGCAAAGGCGTCGCTGGGCGGCGCCGGCGCGCGCGCGCTGCTGCCGGCGGCCTGGATCTCGCGCCAGAAGTGGCAGGCGACCGCGCGGCCTCCGGCTTCGGCCGGTTCGAGCGTCGGATGCTCCTGCGTGCAGATTTCCTTCGCGTGCGGGCAGCGCGTGTGGAACTTGCAGCCGGCCGGCGGCCTGGTCGGGCTCGGCACGTCGCCCTGCAGGGGCGCGCGCTCCTGCCGCGAGCGCGGGCTCGGCATCGGGATCGCGTCGAGCAGCGCCTGCGTATAGGGGTGCAGCGGCGCGTCGAACAGCGCGTCGGTCGGCGCCAGTTCCACGACCTCGCCGAGATACATCACCGCGACGCGGTCGCTCATGTGCCGGATCACCGCCAGATCGTGGGCGACGATCAGAAGCGTCAGATTGAGCCGTTCCTTGAGGTTCTCGAGCAGGTTGACGATCTGCGCCTGGATCGAGACGTCGAGCGCCGAGACCGGCTCGTCGCCGAGGATCAGCTTCGGCTCGCCCGCCAGCGCCCGCGCGATGCCGATACGCTGGCGCTGGCCGCCGGAGAACTCGTGCGGATAGCGCTCGGCCATGTCCGGCCGCAGCCCGACGGTGCCGAACAGCTCCAGCACCTTGTCGCGCCGCTCGGCTTTCGTGCCGAGCCCGTGCAGCCACATCGGCTCACCGACGATATCGGCCACGCTCATGCGCGGATTGAGCGAGGCGAACGGATCCTGGAACACGATCTGCAGCTCTCGCCGCAGCTTGCGCATCTCCGTGGCGGTCAGTCCGGCGAGGTTGCGGCCGCGATAGATCACGTCGCCCGAGGTCGGATCGAGCAGCCGGATCAAGAGACGGCCAAGGGTGGACTTGCCGCAGCCGGATTCGCCGACGATGGCAAACGTCTCGCCGTCCATCACCTTGATGGACACCCCGTTGACCGCATGCACCACCGGCGAGCGGGACAGGAGCTGACGTCGGCCGCCGAACTGCTTGACCAGCGCGTGGGTTTCGAGGATCGGAGCACCGACGGCCGACATCACGCCACCTCGGCAAAGCTGGCTTCGAGAGGCGCGAACCAGCAGGCGGCACGATGCTCGCCGCTCGCCCCCTCGATCGCCGCCAGAGGCGGCGCGGCCTCGGCGCACTTGCCTTGCGCGAATGGGCAGCGCGGCATGAAGCGGCAGGCCGACGGCATCCGCTCGATGGGCGGCACGGTGCCCCGGATCGTGGCAAGCTTGCCGGCGCGCCGGCCGAGCGACGGGATCGCGCCCATCAGCCCGATCGTATAGGGGTGCTGCGGATCGTCGAAGATCGCTTCCACCGAGCCCGTCTCGACGATGTGGCCGGCATACATCACTGCCACCTGATCGGCGATCTCGGCCACCACGCCGAGATCGTGCGTGATCATGATGACGGCGGTGCCCGTCTCCTCCTGAAGCGTCTTGATCAGCGCCAGGATCTGCGCCTGGATCGTCACGTCCAGCGCGGTCGTCGGCTCGTCCGCGATCAACAGCTTCGGCGCGTTGGCGAGCGCCATGGCGATCATCACGCGCTGGCGCATGCCGCCCGACAGCTGATGCGGGAAATCGGTGAGCCGCTTTTCCGGCGCCGGGATGCGCACCTTGCGCAGCATGTCGAGCGCAACGGCCCGAGCCTCCGAAGCCGAAACCTTGCGGTGGCGCCGCACCACCTCGGCCAACTGATTGCCGATGGTGAAGGCGGGATTGAGCGAGGTCATCGGCTCCTGAAAAATCATCGACAGGCGGCTGCCGCGCAAGTCCGCCTTCGCCTCGTCCGGCAGCACGAAGAGATCGCGCCCCTCGAACATCGCCACGCCGCTGGTGATCTCGGCCGGCGGCGACGGCAACAGCCCCATCAGCGCCAGCGCGGTGACACTCTTGCCGCAGCCGGACTCGCCCACGACACACAGCGTCTCTCCGGCATGAACCGTAAAGCCGACCCCTTCGACGAGGTTTTTTCCTGGGGCGAACCGGAGAGAGAAGTCCGTCAGGTCCAAGACGGGCTCGGTGTCGTGCGTCGCCAAACGGGGCATCCTCTAAACTCGGTGTCGTTGCCCGGCCTTCGCTGCCGATTTTCAGTAAAGCGCGTCGCAAGCATCGTGCCAATAGCTTCAGGCCGGATTCTCGACAAAAAAAGCGGATTCGGCAAAATTTGTGCACAAAACGGGCATAATGATCCCGTGATTGTATTCTTTATGGGCGCCTTTTCGCGCGAACTGCAGTGGTCGACATGTCGGAGGCCCGCTAGTATCTGCAGGGCAGATCCAATGCGCCCGGAGCCACGGCATGAAGCAGGACGTCAAACCGAAGGGGCAGCGCGCCGTCCGCAGCGAAACGATCGCCGAGAGCCTGGAGGAGGACATCGTCGGCGGCGCCCTGCCGGCCGGCGCCAAGCTCGATGAAACGGCCATCGCCGCGCGCTTCGGCGTGTCGCGCACACCCGTGCGCGAAGCCCTCCTGATGCTGGTCTCACGGTCGCTGGCCGAACGCCTGCCCTATCGCGGTGTCGTGGTCTGCGACTTGGGGCCGGACCGGATCGACCAGATGTTCGAGGCGATGGGCGAGATCGAGGGGCTGTGCGGACGCCTCGCGGCCGGCCGCATGACGACGATCGAACGCTCGCGGCTTCAGGAGCGGCACCGGACCATGGCGCCGCTTGCGGCCACGCTCGATTTCGCCGCCTACGAGCAGGCCAACACGGAGTTGCACGACCTCATCTACACCGGCACCCACAACGGCGATCTGATCGAGATCGCCAACGCCATGCGGCTGAAGCTCGCGCCGTTTCGCCGCTCGCAATTGCAGAATCACGAGCGCCTCGCCCAGTCGAACGCCGAGCACGGAGAGATCGTCGAGGCGATCCTGGAGCGCGACGCGATCCGCGCCGAGCGTGCTCTACGCCGCCATCTCCTGGGGTCGGCCAACGCCTTCCTGTCCGCCTATGCGGCACGGTCGGCGGCCGGCGAGCGGCCGGCTCGCACCGAGGGCGCCCCTCACAAACCGAATGAATGACTGAATGGCCGTCAGGCCGTAGCGGCGCCCGAGATCGGCGCCGCCACCCATGAGTGAAAAGGAAAAAACGATGCCGCGGTTGAAGATCGACGGATTCGTCCTGGCCCTGGTCGTCGTCGTCGCCGCGGCGATCATCTGGCCCGAACCGGGGCGAACCGGCGGTCTGCTCCATTGGGAATTGATCACCACCTATGGCGTGTGCATCGTCTTCTTCCTCTATGGCCTGACGCTGGCGCCCGAACGCATGCGCCAAGGGCTGACGCGCTGGAAGGCGCATCTGATGGTGGTGCTCACCACCTTCGTGATCTTCCCAGTCGTCGTTCTGGCCGCCGAGTCTCTCGGAACGTTCGGGCTTCCCGAAGCCGCCTCGATCGGCTTCTTCTATGTCGCCGCCCTGCCCTCCACCGTCTCCTCGTCGGTGGCGATGGTTTCGCTGGCCCGAGGCAACGTGCCCGTCGCGATCTTCAACGCGACGCTGTCCAGCCTGCTCGCAGTGTTCGTCACGCCGGCGCTGATGGCCTGGTATCTGAAGTCCAGCGGCGCGCCGGTGCCGCTTCTGCCGACAGTGATGAAGGTCGTCCTGCTCGTGCTTCTGCCGATCGTGCTGGGCCAGATCGCCCGGCATTGGCTGGCTGGCTGGGCCTCGCGCCGCGGGCGGATGATCAAGCTTGCCGATCGCGGGGTGATCCTGGCGATCGTCTACGGCGCCTTCTGCGATTCCGTTTCCGAAGGCCTGTTCAGCAGGACCGATCCGGCCACGCTCATCGAGATCGCCGCTCTGGCGATCCTGCTTTTCTTCATCGTCTTCGCGCTCACCGCATTGGGCTCGAAGCTTCTCGGCATGACGCGCGACGACACCATCGCGGTTCAGTTCTGCGGCTCGAAAAAATCGCTGGCGACCGGCGTCCCGCTCGCCCCCATCATCTTTGCCGGACGCAGCGACATCGGCCTGATCATCCTGCCGATCATGATGTTCCACTTCTTCCAATTGCTGATCGTCAGCGTCATCGCGGCCCGCTATGCACGCCAGGTCACGGACGAGGAGCCGGCGAAGGCCGCAAGGGTGTCCGGCAGCGCGGCCGAGTAGCTCGGCGCGGCTGGCCTCCCTCAGATGTAGCTCAGCGGTACGGCCGTGGTGAACTTCAACTCCTCCATGCTGATGAAGGAGGTGATGTCGGTGAAGTCGAGACGGCTGATGAGCTGCTTGTAGACGGCATCGTAGACCTCGACGCCGGGCACCACGAGGCGAAGCAGGTAGTCCATCTCTCCGGTGAGCCGGTAAGCTTCGACGATCTCGGGAATCGTGGCGATCGCCTGACGAAAACTCTCCAGCCATTCGATCGAATGGCGCGAGGTGCGCACGCCCACGAAGATCGTCATCGGCAGATTGGCCTGCTTGCGATCGACGAGGACGACGCGGCGGGCGATCAGGCCGCTATCCTCCATGTTCTTGATCCGGCGCCAGCACGCCGACACCGAAAGCGCCGCGACGTCGGCCAGTTCGGCCACGGACCGGGTAGCATCCTCCTGCAAGGCTTCGAGGATCTTGCGATCACGGTCATCGAGCATCGGGGCGCCTTTCGGTCAGGTGACGAGCTTCTTTGCCACATATGAGCGGAATGACGCGACCTCTTTCCGATTTCCAAGGCAATAACGGCAAATTCTCGCGCCTCTATCGGCAACGATGGCTGGATGGAGCGAGAGCGGCACCTCGGCTGATCGACCAGAGACCCTGGGCAAATCGGCAAGTCGCGGTACACTCGATGCACGACGGTTTGGGAGGGCGCGATGTCGAAACCTGGCGAACACGGCTCCGGCGACGCGACGGACGGTCGGAATTGGAAGATTCAGGCCGAGGCGTGGTGGCAAACCTCGATCATCGAGATGGAGCCCGGCATCATCCGCTATGCCGGCTATCCGGTCGAGGAATTGATCGGCCGGGTCAGCTTTCCGGGCATGATCTGGCTGATGCTTAAAGGAGACCTGCCGAGCGACGACCAGGCGGCCCTGCTCGGTCATGCCCTGGTGGCGGCGGTCGACCATGGTCCGCAAGCGCCCTCGATTGCCATCGCCCGGATGGCGGCGACCTGCGGCGTCGGCGTCAACAACGCCATGGCCTCAGCCATCAACGCGCTCGGCGACGTTCACGGCGGTGCCGGCGAGCAGGCGGTGACGCTCTATAGCCGCATCGCCGAGCGCGCCGGAGAGATCGGGGGTGAAACGGCGGTCGATGACGTGCTGGATTCACTGGCGACTGAAGGCACCCGTTATGTGCCGGGCTTCGGCCATCGCTTTCATCCGATCGACCCGCGAGCCCCCCGCCTTCTCGCCCTCACCGACGAGGCAGCCGCGCGCGGCGTCGTATCGGGACGCTTCGCAACCATCGGCCGCGCCGTGGAAGCGGCGCTGGAACGGCGCAAGGGACGACGGATCCCGATGAACATCGACGGAGCGACCGCCGTCATCTATGCCGAACTCGGCTTCGCGCCGCCGCTCTGCCGGGGCCTGTTCGTGCTGTCGCGCTCGGTGGGCATTCTCGCCCACGCCTGGGAGCAGATGCAGCAGCCCGACCGCAACAAGGGCCCCCTGCCCCGCGACGCGACCTGGACCTATACGGGCCATCCCACGCGCCATTGGCCGGAAGCCGGCACGAAATAGGGCCGGTCGCCGGAGCCGAGGTCTCTAAGATCAGCTGATCGCAACGAGATGGCCGTCGCCGACATCGTCCAACACAACACGCGGCGGCAGGTCGCCGATGGCGCGCACCGGGCTCGGAATTTCGTCGTCCAGCCGCTTGAAGGCCGGCCGCTTCGAGGCGGGGTCGGGGATCGGCACCGCCTCGATCAGCCGCTTCGTATAGGCGTGGCGCGGATCGGCGAACACCTGATCGCGTGTGCCGAACTCGACGATCTGTCCGAGATACATCACCGCCACCCGGTCGGAAATGTTCTCGACTACCGCCATGTCGTGCGAGATGAACAGGAAGGAGATGCCGAACTCCTGCTGCAACTCGCGCAGGAGGTCCAGCACGCGCGCCTGAACCGAGACGTCGAGCGCCGAGACGCTCTCGTCGGCGACGATCACCTTGGGCCGCAGTGCCAAGGCGCGCGCGATACAGATGCGCTGGCGCTGGCCGCCGGAGAATTCATGCGGATAGCGCTCCATGTCGTCCGCCGACAACCCGACCCGGCGAAACAGCGAGGCGACGCGCTCGCTCCGCTCCGCCTTGTCCGCAAGAGAGTGGATCACCATCGGCTCGGCCACCAGATCGCCCACCGTCATGCGCGGATCGAGCGAGGCGAACGGATCCTGAAAGATCATCTGGATATCGCGGCGCACGGCCTTGGTGCCACGGCGGTCCAGACCGCCGACATTGCGCCCCTCCAGGACGATGTCGCCCGCGTAGGGCACGAGGCCGGCCAGCGCCTTGGCGGTCGTCGACTTGCCGCAGCCGGATTCGCCCACCAGCGACAGCGTCTCGTGCGGCATGAGATCGAAGGAGATGCCTTCGACGGCGTGCACCCGGCGATTGACCCGGCCGAACACACCGCCGCGCAGATCGAAGCCAACCGTCAGGTTTTCGACGCTGAGAACGGCCTGATGCCGGCGCGGCGCAGTCGTTTCGCGGCGGCCGGCGCCCTGCCCGATGCGCGGCACGGCCGCCAGAAGTTCGCGGGTATAGTCGGCGCGCGGCCGCGCGAAGATGTCGGCCGCGGTCCCCTCCTCCACCATCCGGCCATGGCGCATGACGATGACGCGATCGGCCATTTCGGCGACCACGCCCATGTCGTGGGTAATCAGGATGATCGAGGTGCCGAACTGGCGTTTCAGATCGCGCAAGAGCTCCAGCACCTGGGCCTGCACCGTGACGTCGAGCGCCGTGGTCGGCTCGTCGGCGATCAGCACGTCCGGCTCCAGAGCCAGCGCCATGGCGATCATCACCCGCTGGCGCATGCCGCCGGACAGTTCGTGCGGATACTGCTTCAGGCGCCGCTCCGCCTCGGGAATGCGCACGGCTTCCAGCGCCGCGACAGCACGGCGCCGCGCTTCGCCGGCGCCGACCGTACGATGCGCCCGGATCGCCTCGGTCAACTGCCGGCCGATAGTCAAAACCGGGTTGAGCGAGGTCATCGGCTCCTGGAAGATCATTGCGATGCGGTCGCCGCGCACCCGCCGCATGGCGCCTTCGTCGAGCCCGGCGAGATCACGACCGCCGAGCCGGATCGCTCCGGCGCCGATCCAGGCGGCCGGCTTCGGCAGAAGCCCCATGATGGCGAGCGAGGTCATCGACTTGCCCGAACCCGATTCGCCCGCGATGCAAAGCGTCTCGCCGCGCTTCAGATCGAAGCTGAGATCGGAAACGACCGCCCGCGGCCCCGTCTCGCCGCCGACCATGACCGTCAGGCCCTCGACGGCAAGCACCGGATCGTCGGGGGCCGGCACACCGACTTGGTCTTGCATGTGGGCAACGATCTGCGTCACGGCCGAACGGGGCGCCGCTCACCCCCCTCTGCCCGGCAGGGCAGAGGGGGGTGAGCGCAATGAAGGGCCATACCGACACTCAGCCTCATTCGAACACGCAGCGCGGGAAGTAGAACGAGACCACCCAGTTCGGCATGTCGACGATCTCGGAAATCCTGAGATCGCCGCAGACCGAGACGAGCATATAGGCGTCCACCGGATCGAGCTGATAGCGCCCGGCCAGAAGATCGACCATCTGGGCCACGGCTGCCTTCGCCCCCGCCATCAGGTCGGGACCGACGCCGGTCGTCACCTCGTAGCCCTTGGCGTCGAGATGGCGCGTCACCGGTCCCGATGTGGTGAAGCGCGGCATGGCAAGATTGGCCTGCTTGACCAGATCGAAGGTCAGGACCGTGTTCATCGGGCTTTCGATCGCCGTGCCGCAGACCTCGCCGTCGCCCTGGGCGGCGTGCGTATCGCCGACGGAGAAGAGCGCTCCCGCCACCTCGACCGGTAGATAGAGCACGGTGCCGGCCGCCAGATCGCGGATGTCGAGATTGCCGCCGACGCGCCGCGGCGGCACGACGGAATGCAGCCCCGGCTCGGCCGGCGCGCAGCCGATGGTGCCGGCAAAGGGCTTCAACGGCACCTTGCCGGTCTTGCCGAACAAAGCCGGCTCCAGGCTCTCCGGATCGTATTTCCAGATGTTGATCGCCGGGTCGGGGAAATCGTCGGCAAGCAGCCCGAAGCCCGGAATGTTCGCCGTCCAGCCGAAGCCGGACGGCTTGAACGCCTCGATCGTCACCTTCAGCGCATCGCCCGGCTCGGCGCCGTCGATATAGATCGGCCCGGTCACCGGATTGATCTTGCCGAAATCGACGGTCTTGACGTCCTCGACGGTCGATGCCGGCGAGAACTGGCCGCCCGAGGAATCCAGACACTCGAACTCGATGGTGGAGCCCGGCGCCACGCGCTCCACCGGCGAAAACGAGTTGTCCCAGCCGAAATGGTGATGCCGGCTGTGGATCGTATAGTCGCAGTTACTGCACATCGGTCGCGTACACATAGTCGTAGTTGATCGGGATATGGACGGGATCGACATAGAGGTTGTCGGCGCCGCCCATGCGCGTCGACTTCATGGTGAAGCGCTGCTCGTTGAAGATGGGCACCCACGGCGCGTCGGCCATGACCTTGTCGTAGATGTCGCTCCACATCTTGCTGCGCTCGTCCTGGCGCGCCGGATCGACGATCGAGTCGGCTTCCGCCGCCTCCTTGTCGAGGTCTTCGTTGCAGTACCACGACCAGTTCCAGCCGCCCGGCGTCGCGCCGGCGCAGCCGAGGATCGGGCCGTAGAAGTTCGATGGATCGGGGAAGTCGGCGATCCACGCCATGCCGCCCGACCAGATCATCGGCGCCTGGTCCTCCACGCCGCCGGCCGCGATGACGTTGGCCTGGGCCAGCGCCTTGATGTCCGCCTTGATGCCGATCTTCGACAGATCCTGCTGGATCGCCTGGGCGATGCGCGGGTTCGGATCGGTGTTCATGACGTAGAGTTCGGTTTCGAAGCCGTCCGGAAAACCCGCGTCGGCCAGCATCTGCTTGGCCTGATCGGGATCGTAGGCGTAACCCTCGAAATCCTTGTGGTAGCCGGGCATCGAGGGCGGCAGCGGCTGGTTCGCCGGCACCGCGCGACCGTTGATGATCTGGACGATGCGATCCTTGTCGATCGCCATGTTGACGGCCTTGCGCACCTCCAGCTTGTCGAACGGCTCCATCTTGACGTTCATGGTGACGTAGCCGGTCTGGAGCTGGCCGCCTTCGACGACGCGGGCCTTCTGCTCGGGATCGTTCATCACTTCCTGGAACTTGGCCGGCGGAATGCCGTCGCCCGGAATGTCGACCTCGCCGTTCTGCAGCCGCAGCAGGGCGACGATCGGCTCCTGGCCGATCTGGAAAGTGATCTGGTCGAGATAAGGCACGCCGTCGCGCCAGTAGTCGGCGTTCTTCTCGAAGACGAGCTGCTGGCCGATGGTCCAGTCGGCGAGCTTGAATGCGCCGGTCCCGACCGGATGGTGGCCGAAGTCCGCGCCGTATTCTTCGACCGCTTCCTGCGGCACGATGGAGGCGAAGTTCAGCGCCATCACGTGCAGGAAGGTCGCATCCGGGCGAGACAGCTCGATCTTGACCGTCGAGGGGTCGACGACGGTGACGCCCGACAGGCTGTCGGCCTCGCCGCTCGCCATCTCGTCGTAGCCCTTGATCGAGCCGAAGAAGCCGGCCCCGGGGCTCTGGGTCTCCGGATTGGTGGCGCGATCGAGCGAATACTTCACATCGTCGGCGGTCAGTTGGCGGCCGTTGTGGAACGTCACGCCCTTGCGCAGATGGAAGGTGAAGGTCTGCCCGTCCTCGGAGATCTCGTAGCTCTCGGCCAGCGCCGGACGCAGCGTGGTCGTGCCGGGAACGTAGTCCATCAGCGCGTCGAACAGGCTCTTGATCATCGACCAGTTCTGCCAGTCGTAGCCGATCGCCGGATCGAGGGTCGCCACGTCGTCCTTGTAGGTGACGATGATGGAGCCGCCCTCCTGGGCGTTCGGATCGGGCTGGTATTCGTCGCCCTGGTTCGGCGCGGCGGCCGTCTGCGCCAGTGCCGGCTGCGCGAGCAGCGCGAAGGCGATCGCCGAGGCGGCGGCGGTCGAGGCGAGGATGGATTTCATCGCGACTGTCCTTTCCCTGTTGTCATTGGAATTTGATGCGGGGGTCGATGAAGGGGGCGACGAGATCGGCCACGAGGTTGCCGATGACGATGGCGCAGGCCGAGACCAGCGTGACGCCCATGATGATCGGAATGTCGACGCGCTGGATGGCCTGCCAGGCGAGCTGGCCGATGCCGGGCCAACCGAACACGCTCTCAACCACCACGATGCCCGACATGAACAGGCCGATGTCGATGCCGATCATGGCGATGACAGGCAGGATGGCGTTCGGCAGGGCGTGGCGGAGAAGTACGGTCAGCCGCGGCAGCCCCTTGGCGCGCGCGGTGCGGATGAAATCCTGGCGCAGCACGTCGATCATCGAGGAGCGCATCATCCGCGAGTACCAGCCGGCGCCGAGGATCCCGAGGGCGAGCGAGGGCAGGACGAGATGCGAAAACGTGCCGTAGCCGCCGATCGGAAACCAGTGGAGCCGCACGGCGAAGACGTAGAGGAGAAGCAGACCGGTGACGAACTGCGGCGCCGAGACGCCGACGAAGGAGCCGACCATCAGCGCCTGGTCCGTCGCCGTGCCGCGCTTGAGCGCAGCCACGAGGCCCATGGTGAGGCCGAGCGCCAATTCGCAAACGATGGCGCCGACCATTAGGAGCAGCGTTGCCGGCAGCCGCGCGGCGATCAGTTCGGAGACCTCCGAGCGCTGCAGATAGGAGCGGCCGAGATCACCCTGGACGAGATTGATGAGATAGCGCCAGTACTGGATCAGGAAGGGCTGATCGAGACCGAGCTGGCGGCGGATGTTTTCCACCGTCTGTGCGGTGGCGCTGCGCCCGGCGATCTGCCGCACCGGATCGGCCGGCAGCAGATAGAGCAGCGCGAAGGTGATGATCGAGACGCCGAAGAGGATCAGGATCGCCTGGAGCAGACGGCGCAGAAGATAGCCAACCATTGCTAGCTCCTCCCGCGCTGGGTCGGATCGAGGATGTCGCGCAGCGCGTCGCCGACCAGGTTGAAGGCAAGCGCCAGGGCCAGGATCGCCGCACCGGGGAAGAACACCAGCCAGGGCGCGGCCTGAAAATAGGTCTGGTTCTCGAAAATGATGTTGCCCCAGGAGGGCGTCGGCGGCTGCACGCCCACGCCGAGATAGGAGAGCGTCGCTTCCAGGAGCACCGTCGTCGAGATGCCGAGCGTGCCCCAGACGATCACCATCGGCAGGAGATGCGGCAGGATGTGCCTGAACAGGATGCGGCCGGCGCCGGCGCCGAGCGAGCGCTCCGCCTCGATGAACTCGCGTTCGGCCAGTGCCCGCGTCTCGGTGTAGATGACGCGCGCCGTCTGCACCCAGTTCACCAGCGCGATGACCAGCGCAACGATCCACAGGCTTGGCGTGAAGACTGCTGCCAAGCAGATCGCCAGCAGCAGCGCCGGAAACGCCATCATCAGATCGGTGAAGCGCATCAGCACGCTGCCGAGCACACCGCGGAAGAAGCCGGCGAGCACGCCGACGAGAGTGCCGATCACCAGCGCGACGCCGTTCGCCACGATGCCGATGATCAGCGAGGTGCGCGCACCGTAGAGGATGCGGGTCAGAAGATCGCGGCCGAGCAGATCGGTGCCAAGCCAGAACTCGGCATTGGGCGGCAACGGCGAGCCTTCAATGGTGAGGCCCTCGAACAGTTGCTCGTCCGGCGTATAGGGCGTCAGCCAAGGGGCGAGCAAAGCGCCGAGCACCGCAAGGCCGATCACAGCAAGGCCGATGACCGCCAAGGGCCGGCGGACTAGCTTGCCGCCGACGCCGCGAGGGCGCGGTGCGCTGGCGACCGGCAGGGCCGGCTCAAGCACGGTCGATTCGCTCACGCGGCCCTCCCGTCTGCAGGGCGACGACGCGTTGGGCCGCCTCCTCCATCGTCACGCGCCAGCCCATGGCCAGGCCGCGAAGCTGCTCGAAGGCCTGATCCTCGTTTCCGGCGGCACGCGCCAGCGCCACAACGGCGCGCACGATCGTCTGGCGCTCGGTGACGCGCTCCTTCAGCGCAGCCACTTCGCGGGCGAGCATCTGCCGCGCTTCGAAGCCCTGTCGCGCGATCAGCAGCGCGCTGTAGATGCCGGAATTGCCGACGGGCTTGGCGAGATGGGCGTCGGCCCGGTGCGACAGCGCCCATTCGATGCGGCCGGGCGCCTCCGAGCCGATCAGCGCAATCAGCGGCATCGGTGCTTCGCCCGGCTTCCAAGGAAACTGCTCGTCGAAACCGAGATCGACGTCGAAGAAAACGAAATCGGCGGCCAGAGCGTGCGCCGGCAGCTCCGGCCAGCAGTTTTCCGCCACCAGGCCGATGGCGGCGAGCTGGCGTGCCAGCGTCTGCACGGTGGTGTGCGGCCGGTGCAGGATCACGGCGCGGGCGCCGCCCAGATGCGGGATGCGGGGCCGGCGCTTCATGATACCACCCTCAGATGCGGGCGGCGGAAGACCGCCGTCGGGTCGTAGCGCGACAGGAACGGGTCGGGCGCGATCGTCTCACCGACGGCCTCCCGGATGTCGAAGCCGCCCGCCCTGATGCGGCCGATCTTGACCGGCAGGTGGCTGTGCTGGGTGTGGGCATCGATCTCGACCGACCCCATGGGCGTCGCGAAGGGCCGTGCCGCTGCGATCGCCATCACCGCCCTTGGCTCGTCCGTGCCGGCGGCCGCGATCGTTTCCGCCAGGATCGTCACCGCGTTGTAGGCGGCGGCGAAGAACGAGGACGGCGCGTCGGACGCATCGGAGCCGTCGGCCGGAGACGCGCGGAAATAGGGACCGACCGAATAGTGCCCCTCGCCCGCCGCACCGATCGCCGGCAATTCGGCCTCGGTCAGATTGCAGCTGACGATCGGTCGGCGCGCCGGCACGAACTCTGGATCCTCGCGGCCGAGCGCCGCATACGCCTGGACGAAGGCGTAGGAGGACGGGCCGATCAGGTTGTTGAGAATGAAGTTCGGCCGGGTCGCCCGGATCTCTTCCACCAGACGCTCGATGTCCGTGTCGCCGATCGGCAGATAGCGCTCGCCGAAGACGTCGCCGCCGGCGTCGGTGATCAGTTCGCGCGCCAGCCTGTTCGTTTCCCAGCCCCAGATATAATTGGAGCCGACGAGGAAGGCGTTGGCGCCAAAACGCGGGATGATATGGGCGAGCAGCGGCACCACGTGCTGGTTCGGGCAGGCATGGGTGTAGACCACGTGCTCGTTGGCCTCGAACCCCTCATAGGGGCACGGATACCAGAGCAGCCCGCCGTGACGCTCCAGCACCGGGATCACCTCCTTGCGGCTCCACGACGTCGTGCAGCCGATCACGTGGCGCGCCGACGTCGTCTTCAGGATGTCGGCGCACAGCGTGGCATAGGCGTCTGCACGCCCCATCGGATCGCGCTCGACCGCGACGAGTTCCAGGCCCGAGCGGGCCTCGGCGTTGACGGCCGCGACGGCCGCCAAGGCGCCTTGCCGACCCTCCTCGGCGAGGAGCTCGTAGCCGCCGGAGCGGGAAAACAGGATGCCGATGGAAATTTGCTTCACGCGGATGCCCAAATGAAAAAGCCCCACAGCTCGCGCCGGAAAGCGGGAGATCTGCGGGGCTCGAATGCCGTCCGGCGACAGGGCCGGTATGTCTCATCTAGCGTATCCGAGGCACCCGGCGTGTCAAGCCAGTCTGCCTAAAGATTTTGCGCGCCTGCCAAATAGGCTTTCAGGCCACGGCTTGGAGCTGAGCCAATGCCATGGCTCGAGCCTGCGACAGTTCGGCGGCACGACAGCCCTTGTCCGAGCATCAGCGCCGACTATCGTGCGCAGCAAACAGAACGATGGGAGACCGGCTGGATCGGTCTCAGAAGGAAGAGGCATCATGACGACGATATTCGGCCGGTCCGACGCGGCGCTGCGCGAGCGCATCGGGTCCCTGTCCCAGGTGGTCCGCGTCGACAGCTTCATCGAGGCGGAAGGACCGGCGCGCGGCGCCCGTCGGCTGAGGCTGGTCAACGGCGGCGGGATAGAGCTGGAAGTCCATCCCGATCGGGCGCTCGATCTCGGCCAGATGACGGTCGGCGGCATCCCGCTCGCCTGGACCTCGCCGGTCGGCCCGACGGCGCCGCAGTTCTACGAGCCCGAGGGCGAAAACTGGCTGCGCACCTTCTCCGGCGGCCTGCTGATGACCTGCGGCTTGGACAGCTTCGGCCCGCCGAGCGAGGACGCCGGCCGACAATTCGGCCTGCATGGCCGCATCGGCGCCCAGCCCGCACGCATCACCCGGCTGGAAGCGACAGCCGAGGGCGTCGTCGTCGAAGGCGAGATCCGGCAGGTCGCGGTCTTCGGCGAGAATCTGCTGCTCAAGCGACGAATCAGTTCCGAGGCGGGCTCCGACACGGTGACGGTCTCCGATACCGTGACCAACGAGGGCTTCGATCCCGCCCCGCACATGATCCTCTATCACGTCAATCTGGGCTGGCCGCTGCTCGACGAGACGACCGTTCTCGACGTGCCGTCCCTCACCCGCCACCCCCGCAATCAGGACGCCGCCGATGGTCTGGCCGTCTGGAACGAGTTGGCCGGACCCACCGCCGGTTGGCGCGAGCACGTCTTCCGGCACGAGTTCGAGCCGGAACAGCCCGTGACGGTCGGGGTCAGGAATCCCGCCGTCGGCGTCGAATTCTCGCTCGGCTTCGACACCGCCAAGCTACCCTACCTCTACCAGTGGAAGATGATCGGCCAGGGGCACTACGTCCTCGGCGTCGAGCCCTCGAACTGCGGCAGCATCGACGGACGCGCGGCGACGCGCGCGGCCGGCAAGCTGCCCATGCTGGAGCCCGGTGCGAGCGCCAGCTACGAGGTCTCCTTCACCGCCCGGCGCGTCTGAGGCTCGCCGTGGGGCCGGGCGCCCAACCGGGCCGCCGGCCCCGTCCGGCCAAAACCACGCGGGGGGGGTTGCCG